>CALAFV010000277.1 GCA_937891445.1 uncultured Phycisphaerales bacterium
CTCGACGCGGGTGGCGGCGGAGGAGGCGACGCGCGGCTGGGTCGCCGAGGAGAGCCGACGCGACGCAGCGCTCAGCGTGCGGGGGCCGGAGGTTGTGCTGGCGGCGAGCCACTGGCCGGAGCCGGCGCGGGCGAGCCTCGAGCGGCCGCGGCGCGTGCGTCTGGAGCGTGATGCCCGCGACCTGCTGTTCTTCAGGCCGCGGTGGGATGGCGGGCGCCACCACCATCACGGCCACGACCACGATCACGGGATCGTCTTCCCGACGTGGCGGTAGAGCCGCGCGGCAGTCCAACTCGAAAGCGAAAACGCCCGGCGCGGGGCACGCGCCGGGCGTCATGAGGCAGGCTGCGTCGGAGCGGCGGTCGATGCGCCGCCGGGCGGCTCAGTCGAAGAGGGCCGACGTGGTCGGGAGCTGCGCGTTGCGGAGGTGGAGGTTGGTCTCGATGCGGCAGTTCGAACGCGTGGTGTGCCGCTCGGCGAAGAAGAACTTCAACTCGTAGTCCCCGCCGTCCTGGAGGTCGTACAGGTCGGCGAAGCGGTCCAGGTCGATCGTCTGCGACACGGCGCCGTGGACGCCGCCGACGTCGATGGCCAACTGGCCGTTGATGAACACCCAGACGTCGTCGTCGCCGACGAAGGTGAAGACCTGGCCTTTGCCGCGCTGGTACGTGAAGCGCGTGCCCAGTTCGAAGGTGAAGTGGTAGTTGTGCTGGTAGGTGGGGTCGCTGTCGTTCCAGAGTTCGCCGTCAACCGGGAAGAAGCCCTCGCGCTGCGGCGTGGACTCGTCGTCCTGCTCGTGGAACGTGTAGATGTTCGTCCCCGGCATGCGGGTCAGCGTGATCGTGTGGTTCTTGGACATGTTCACGCCGGGCACGTCGCGGAACCACTGGGCGAACGTCGTAGCGCTCGTGATGGCCTTGGACGACGTCGTGCCGAGCCTGCCGGCGACGTCGCCGCGGTTGCGGTCGTACAGCGACGGCATGATGTTGCGGCCGGCGCTGTCGCGGTACTGCGTGTTGACCGGCTGGCCCGTCGTGCTCGCCAGCACGGGCTTGCCGTCCTGATCGAGCCTCGGCGCGACCAGGCCGACGCGGTGGCCGGTGTTGTACTGCTCGAAGTCCGGGTGCGCCCCGTTGCCGGAGCCGTACTTGCGGAAGTCGCGGACGATGCCCGTCAGCCGGATCTGCTGAGGCCAGTCGGAGTACTGGTCGTCCAGGGCCTGACCCGTGGAGGGGGTGGCGATCACCGCCAGGCCCGCGACGGTCGCGAGCGCGAGAGCGGAGATCGAAGCGAATCGTGCGGACCTGAGGTTCATGGTTCCTCCCTTCGCGTGCCTTCGACGCAGCCTGCCGCGCCGGCCCCTTTGTGTGGCCGCGTACGGCGTCGCGCCGTCCGGGTGTTCCGGCGACGCTCGGGGGTAAGATCGAATTGCGGCACGGGGCCAGCCACCCGGCGGGGCGTCACGCTCGCGGGAGGGTGCGAAACGGCGCGGTCTGGGAGGGCGGGCGTCGGGGAGGTGTCCGGAAAGGCCCGGTTCGGGGGCGGATCAACGGGCAGCGGCCGGGGTCAGAAGGCCGGCGAGGTCCGGGAACTCGTCGGCGGCCCTGCGCTGGCGGAAGGCGGCCAGGAGGTCGCGGCCGTCGTCGCCGGCGAGGAGGCCGGCGGTCGCTGTGGGCTGATCGGTCGGGAACATCGGGAGGGGAGCCGCGTCGCTGCTGGCAGGCCCGAAGAGCAGAGTGGCGGCGACGCAGCCAAGGGCGAGGGGGCTGGTCAGGGGAGTGCCGCGGGACGGAGCGGTCTGGGGCATGTCTTGGGCTCCTGTATAAGGTCGCCGCGGTGCGGTCATCGCCGCGACGACACCTCCGATGTACGATGCCCGCTCGCCGGGAACCATGGACCCGGCCTCCACGGGGCGGGTGGGCGGCGGCGGGTCTGGCACAGGGTCGCGCGCGTCAAGGCGTGCGGCGTGTGCGGGCGGCGGGGGCGGGGGAGCGGCGGCCGGATC
>CALAFV010000278.1 GCA_937891445.1 uncultured Phycisphaerales bacterium
GGAGGTTGGGGCCGCCGCCCTGGTCTTCGGGCCAGGCGAGGGCCTGCTCGGTGCACCACCAGTACTCCTCGAGGGTCTCGCCCTTCCAGGCGAAGACGGGGGTGCCGCGGGGGTTGTCGGGGGTGCCGCCGGTCTCGGGGCGGCCGACGACGACGGCCGCGGCGGCGTGGTCCTGGGTGGAGAAGATGTTGCAGGAGCACCAGCGGACCTGGGCGCCCAGTTCGGTGAGGGTCTCGATGAGGACGGCGGTCTGCACGGTCATGTGCAGGGAGCCGGTGATGCGGGCGCCCTTGAGGGGCTTCTGGCCCTTGTAGCGCTCGCGGAGGGCCATGAGGCCGGGCATCTCGTGCTCGGCGAGGCGGATCTCGTCGCGGCCGAGCGTGGCGAGGGAGAGGTCGCGGACCTTGAAGGGGGGGCGTTCGGTCGGGACGGACGTGCTGGGACGGGTCAGGGTGGTCAAGGGTCTTCTCCGTTGGTGTGTGTCAGCGGGCGATCTGATGCGAAGATGGGTTTTACCACAGAGACACAGAGGGCGCAGAGATAAACGGGAAACACAGATTTGAGATTGCAGATGGGAAGTATTGGTTGGGCAAAGTCATTTCACGCTGTGTTCTCTGTGCCTCTGTGGTGAATCTCCTTTCGCGGGCTTGCGTTGAGGCTGTCCTGAGAGGTCATTGGGCCGTCTTTCCGGGGGATGGGGGGGCGAAGGCGGTGCAGGCGAAGAGGCCGGGGCCGCGGGCCTCGGGGTCGGGGACCAGCGGGACGCAGCGCGGGCTGGTCAGGCCGGCGGCGGTCATCATGTCGGCCATCTTGCTGGGGGCGAAGCCGAGCCAGCGGTGGCCCATGGTGTGCTTGTAACTGGTGCGGTCGTGCTCGAGCATGTCCACGACGAGGGCGACGCCGCCGGGCTTGAGAATGCGGCGCATTTCGCGGAGGGCGAGGGGCGGGTCGGGGATGTGGTGCAGGACGAGGATGCAGACGGCGGCGTCCACCTCCGCGTCGGCGATGGGGAGGTTTTCCAGTTCGCCGCGGCGGAACTCGACGTTCGCGCCCCCGCCCGGGGAACTGGCCAGGCGCTTGCGGGCGGCCTTGAGCATGGGGGCGCTCTGGTCCACGGCGATGATGCGCTTGACCAGAGGGGCGAGGAGTTCGGAGGCGTTGCCGGTGCCGCAGCCGAGATCGGCGACGGTCCAGTCGCGCGGCAGGAGGGGGAGCAGGGCGCGGAGGGAGGCGAGGCGGCCGAAGAGTTCGGCGCGGACGTCGTCCCACTGGCCGGCGACGCGGCCGAAGAAGGCCTGGCTGTCGGCGGTGCGCTCGGCGAGGACGCCGGCGAGGCGGCGGATGTCCTCGGCGAGTTCGGGGGCGCCGCCGTCGCCGCCGGCGGACTCGAGTTGGGTGCGGACGGTGACCCAGAGGGTGCGCTGGTCGGCGGGGAGGTCGTCGAGGACGACGCGGTAGAGGGTGGCGGTGCCCTCGGTGCGTTTGGTGAGCCAGCCGCCGTCGGTGAGGACTTTCAGGTGGCGGCTGACGGTGGACTGGGGGAGTTGGACGACGGCGGCGATCTCGCCGACGGCGAGTTCCTCGCGCTCGAGGATGCGGAGGATGCGCAGGCGGATCATCTCGCCGAGTGCGGCGAGGTGGTCGGTGATCGGGGTATGGGAGGGGGTCCGCTTCATCCGTTTATCCGGATGAACGGTAGAAGTGGGGAGGGATCGGTTCAAGGCCCGGCTCGGCCGGCGGGATGGTTGGGGGATGTCTGTGTGTGGCAAATTTCCGTACATGGTGGTAGACTCATGGGTGATGACGGAGGCTTGACCCATGAGGGCCCTTCCAACACCGCAGTC
>CALAFV010000279.1 GCA_937891445.1 uncultured Phycisphaerales bacterium
CGTCGCCGGCGAGCGCGGCGCGGCCGACGCCGAGCGCGACGTCCGCGGCTTCGCCGTCAAGTTCTACACCGAGGAGGGGAACTGGGACCTGGTCGGCAACAACACCCCGGTCTTCTTCGTGCGCGATCCCTACAAGTTCCAGATGTTCATCCACACGCAGAAGCGTCATCCCAAGACGAACCTGCGCGACATGGACATGCAGTGGGACTTCTGGTCGCTGTGCCCCGAGGCGCTGCACCAGGTGACAATCCTCTTCTCCGACCGCGGCATCCCCAACGGCTACCGCTTCATGAACGGCTACGGGAGCCACACGTACTCGCTCATCAACGCCGCGGGCGAGCGAGTCTGGTGCAAGTTCCACTTCAAGAGCATGCAGGGCATCAAGAACCTGATGGACGAGGAGGCGGAGGCGATCATCGGCCGCGACCGCGAGAGCGCCCAGCGCGACCTGTTCGAGGCGATCGAGCGGGGCGAGTACCCACGCTGGCGCCTGTGCATCCAGGTCATGACCCAGCAGCAGGCCGAGACCTTCCGCTGGAACCCGTTTGACCTGACGAAAGTCTGGCCGCACGCCGAGTTCCCCCTGATCGAGGTCGGCGTGATGGAACTGAACCGCAACCCGGAGAACTACTTCGCGGAGGTCGAGCAGGCGGCGTTCAAGCCCAGCGCGCTGGTGCCCGGCATCGGCCCCAGCCCGGACAAGATGCTCCAGGCCCGGCTGATGAGTTACGCCGACACGCACCTGCACCGCCTGGGCGTGAACCACCACCAGGTGCCGGTGAATCGGCCGCGGTGCCCGGTGGCGAACTACATCCGCGACGGGGCCCTCACGATGGGCTCGTACGGCTCGGCGCCGAACTATCTGCCCAACAGCCACGCCGGCGCCCCCAAGCCCGACCCGGCGTACAACGACCCCGCCTGGTCGCTCGGGCAGGCGATCGTGGATCGGTACGACTCGACCGTCGAGCACGACGACTACACGCAGGCCGGCACGCTCTACCGGATGTTCGACGAGGCCCACCGCGAGCGGCTGGCGACGCGGATCGCCGCGGGGCTGGGCCAGGCGCGGCGAGAGGTGCAGATGCGGATGGTCTGCCACTTCGCCCGGGCGGACGCCGACTACGGCGCCCGGGTGGCCCGCAAGTTGGGCATCGACCTGTCGGCCGCGGAGGCCGCCGCGCCCGCGGCACGGTGAGCCTTGCATGGCGGGGGCGGTGCGGCTTTCTATGATCCCGTCCCGCGGCCGCCGAAAGGCGTCCGCGGGCATTACCGAGGAGACCGGGCATGCCCGACCGAGCGGCGGTGGCCGCCACCATCGCGAAACCGACACCGACGAAAGTCACGCCGTGGCGCTGGAGCCTGGCGGCGGTGGGACTCTTCATGTTCGGGATGGGAGGCGTTGGGGCGGTCGTGCCCGGCATGCCGACGACGATCTTCGTCCTCATCGGCTCGTTCTGCCTGACCAAGAGTTGCCCGTGGCTGGAGGAGCGGCTGCTGCGGACGCGGCTGTTCCGCCCC
>CALAFV010000280.1 GCA_937891445.1 uncultured Phycisphaerales bacterium
CTTCGACGTCACTGAGGACGTCCGCACCACCGACCAGGTCCGCGCGATCCACGATTCCGGCCGCGCCCGCGTCGCGCTGGTCCCCCAGTGCGGCCTCGCCCCCGGCTACATCGCGATCGCCGCCCACGACGTCGCCCGCCGCTTCGAGAAGATCCACTCCCTCACCCTCCGCGTCGGCGCTCTCCCGCAGTACCCGACCAACGCGCTGAAGTACAACGTCACCTGGTCCGCCGCAGGCGTCGTCAACGAGTACTGCGAGCCCTGCAACGTCATGCTCGGCGGCGAGATGGTCAAGGTCCCCGCCCTCGAAGGCCTCGAAACCTTCTCCTTCGAAGGCGTCGAGTACGAGGCCTTCTACACCTCCGGCGGCGTCGGCACCCTCGTCGAGACCCTCGTCGCCGAGAACAAGACCGGCCCCGACACCTCCATCGCCTACAAGACCATCCGCTACCCCGGCCACTGCGACCTGATGAAGTTCCTCCTCCAGGACCTCCGCCTGGGCTCCACCACCGACCCCACCTGGAACCGCGCCGCCGCCGTCCAACTCCTCGAGCACGGCGTCCCGCGCACCCTCCAGGATGTGTGCGTCATCTTCATCAACGCCGTCGGCGCCTTCCCCGGCTCGAACATCCCCCAGCAGATCAACTTCCAGCGCTCCGTCCGCGCGACCAACCTCTTCGGCCGCACCTGGCCCGCCATCGAACTCACCACCGCCGCCGGCGTCTGCGGCATGCTCGACCTCCACCGCCAGGGCAAACTCCCCGCCACCGGCCTGGTCAAGCAGGAGCAGTGCGACCTCTCCCTCTTCAACCAAACCCTCTTCGGCCTCGCCTACGAAAACCCCGCCGGCCTCGAACAGGCCATCCTCTCCGCCTGAATTACCCGTCCGTCTCCTGTCCCAAAGGCCCCTTTCGTTTCCGGCTGCCTCTCGCGCCGCCCCGAAGGGGCGCAGGGATGTAGCCACGGGTGGAGCGAGCCCCCGAAGGGGGCGAGCGGAACCCGTGGAAACATGCACTCATTGTTGTTGCGTTGTGTTCCTTATGCCGCCCCGAAGGGGCGGAGGAACTGGTGTGGCGAAGGCAAAGATCGGGCGTGCCTCGAACACCCCGCGGGGCGAGGGACCGGACGACTCTTCTACCCCCATCCCACACAAACCTGCACAATCCTCACCCGCTCACCCCTCCCTCGCCTCCATCCCTCTCTCCTCCAACATCACACGCAACTCGTTATCCAGCGGCATCCGCAACCGGTGCCGCAGCATCTCCTCGATCGTCCGCCCGATCCCATCCGCCCCCGGGAACAGCGCCGCCGCCGTCAGGTTCATCCCCGCCAGCGTGTGCATCAGGTCCCCCTTCACCCGCGCCGGGATGATCAACTTGCGGCAGCGCTCCTCGCCGATCGCCTCCGCGATCAGATCATCGTGCCGCGCCCGGAACGCCCCCGCGAGCGTAAAGAACCCCTGCTGCGCGATGATCCGCGGGTTCTCCCAGTCGGGGTACACCACGTGCACGCCCGTGTCGCGCGCCGCCGTCACCGCCTCCGCCCACTCCACCGGCCCCCCGGCCTTCCGCATCCGCCCCAGCGCCGCCACCGACTCCCGCGGCGTCCGCCGCACCAACTCATCCAGGTCGAAGATCCAGATCGCCCCGTCGCTCTCGCTCCCATCCGGCCCCCGCCCCGGCTGGCACGCGAAGTACGCCGCCACCCACGGCGACCTCGACCAGTCCAGCAGCCGCATCGGCCCCCCGTAGTGCCGCAGCAACTGCATCGCACCCATCATCGTGTCCACCAGCGGCCGCTCCGCCTGCGTCAGAAAGTTCAGCGCCCGCCGCTGGAACAGTTGCAGGCTCGACACCTCCTTGGTGATCGCCGCGCGCTCATCGTCCCCCGGCTCCAGCAGCCGGTCGAACGTGCTCACCAGGTGCCGCCGCCCGC
>CALAFV010000281.1 GCA_937891445.1 uncultured Phycisphaerales bacterium
TGTCGTCCACGATGATGTCCACGCCGGTGGCCTTCTCGATGGCGCGGATGTTGCGGCCCTCGCGGCCGATGATGCGGCCCTTCATGTCGTCGGAGGGGATCGGGACCGCGCGGACGGTGCTCTCGGCCGTGTGCTCCGCGGCGTAGCGCTGGATGGCCATCAGGGTGATTTCCTGGGCCTTCTTCTTCGCCTCCGCCTCGGCCTCCTCGGTGAGTTTGTGGACGACCTTGGCCATGTCGAGGCGGACGTCCTCCTCGACGCGCTTGAGGAGTTCGGCGCGGGCCTCGGCCTCGCTCATGCGGCCGACCTCGACGAGTTTGGCCTTCTGCTGAGCCAGGAGCCGCTCGATCTCCTCCTCCTTGGCCGCGATCCGCTCCTCGCGGACCTTGACGGCCTCGGTGGCGCGGGCGAGTTGCTCCTCCTTCTGGGTGAAGGTCTCGAGTTTCTTGTCGAGCAGGTCCTCGCGTTTGGCGAGGCGGCGCTCGGTCTCACGGATCTCGGCGCGGGCCGATTCGGTTTCGGCCTCGAACTTTTCCTTCTTTTCGAGGATCGACTTTTCGGCCTCAAGTTCGGCCCGCTCGGTGATGGTCTTCGCGTCGGCCTCGGCCCGCGCGGCGATCTCCGCCGCCTGGCGCTTGGCCTGGGCGATCGTCTGGCCGGTCAGCGCCTTGATCAGGAACGCGCCGATCCCGACGCCGACGGCCAGCGCGGCGATCGCGATGAGAGCCGAGGCGAGAACCGAGACCTCGGCCAAGGTGAGAGTTGGGGGGATATGCATCGCCTGTCCCTCGAGCAGCGGCGGGCCCGTGCGGACCGGGCGCGCCGGTGGACGGACCCACGGCGTCGAGGGGAAGCGGGAGGGGGATGGCGGCCGCTGGGCGCGGCCTCACCCCATCACAGGTTCGATCGCATCAGAGCGACCCGGGAGGCCGCCGCACGGGTGCGGAGTCGGCGGCGGCTGATGCAGGGCCCAGTGCGGGGTGCACAGGGGTCCGTGGGTCGTGGCAGGCTGGGGGTGGCTTCGGAGGATGGTCACTCGCGGCTGGTGAAGCGTGGGTGGAAGTTGGAGGAGAACGAATGGCCTGGGCTCTGGTCGATCTATGCAGGGCCGGCCGTCGTGGGCCGACCAAGGGCTTGCGCCAGCAGCGGAAGTCGGCACGCAAGCCGACCGCACACCCCTGTCGCTCGCCGTGAAACGGTGTTCCCATCCCCTCGACGGGTGGGACCGGTGAAAACTGGGCCGGCCTACCCGCCGGCTCAAAGCAGTGTAATGAGGCCGTTCAGGGGCCGTCAAGCGGGATAGGCCGGGATGGCGCGCCCCTTGCTAGTCAATGGCTCAGACTTGGTCCAGCATGAAGCACGGAGCCACGGGGCGCCTCCCGCTCCGGGAGGTACAATCGCCCGCTCGGCTCCGGGCGTCCGACGCGGGGCCACGTACGAGAGGGTGGGGGACCGGTGGGGTGGGGCCGGAGGTCTCCATGGGACGAGCAGGCCTGGTCGAGGGACGAGTTCAGGGACGGGTCCACGCGTGCATTCGGGGCATCGTGCTGGCGGTCGCCGCCGTCACGGCCCTGGGGGGCGCGGGCGGGTGCGCGTACAAGCGGAGCATCGACGTCTCGGTCAAGGAGCCGGCGGAGGGGTGGCCGGAGCGGTCGGCCCTGGACGTCCAGAACTTCCACGGCTCGGTCCGCATCATCGTGGACCCGTCGCTGGAGCGGATCGTTCCGACCGCCGTGGCCGGGGCTCGCCAGCCCTGGTCCGAGGGGATCCAGTGGAGGCCGGCGGAGGCCGTGTCGGTCGTCATGGACGTCGAGCGCCAGCCCGGCGGGAACGTGCTGAAGGTCCGGACGGGGGCCATGTGGCCCAACCCGGAAGAGGTGTGGGTGGACCTGACGATCCGCGTCCCGGCGTGCTCCGGGGTCACGATCTGGAACCGGGGGGGGCTGGTGGAACTGGTCGGGGTGTCGGGGGCGGTGCAGGTCGAGAACGGGCCAGTGGAACTCCCGGATGGGAGCCTGGGGTCATCCAACGGCGACATTCTGCTGCGGACGGATCAGGCGATGCTCGAGCCGGTGGCGCTGGTGACCAGCCGCGGCTCGGTGCTGTACCAGGTCGGGCCCAACTCGGCGGGGATGTTCGAACTGATCGCCGAGGGGGGTAAGGAGGAGTTCCACAGCCCGCTGCTGCGGCCGGACCGGATGGAACACGACGGGCGGACGCTGCGGGCAAGCGTCAACCGCGGGACGAACCACGTGCTGCTGCGGTCCGACGATGGGTGGGTCCGCGCGGAGATCATCGAGGACCCGATGCACGACCGGCACGCGTGGCCGTGATCGCGGGCGGGCTCAGGCGGCGGCGATGCGGCCGCGGCCGAGTTGGCTGCGGATCAGGCCGTCGATGTAGCCGGTGAAGAGGTCGATCACGAACTTGCGGTGGGCCTGGTTGAAGGCGAACTCGAAGGCCATGCCCGCATAGACGTTCTGCGCCGAGTCGATGTGGGTGTGGGCGAGGCGCGCCGTGACGGCGACGGGGGCGGGGATCTGCGGCGTCAGGTCAACGCGGAGCCAGAAGTGGGGCCGGCGGTCCAGCGCGCCCGCGTCCGAGCGGTCGAGCCGCAGGCCCAGGCCGCCGCCGCTGATGTTCACGAGTTTGGCCGTGAAGAGCGGGCCGACCTCCGGGAGCAGGAGCGACTCGGGCTCCGGGGGCGCCTTGGGGTCGGCGGTGAGCGGGGGCGTGGTCGTCGCGCCCGCGGCGCGGAGGGACTCGATCTGGAGCCGGTTGGCCGCCTCGGCGGCGACGACGCTCGTGGGGTCCAGCAGCGGCCAGCACTGCACCGGCGGCAGGCGCAGGTCCGCCGTCGAGATGCGGTAGAACGCGCGGCGCGTGCAGCGCTCGACGCCCGAGGGGGCCTCGAGCACGAGGTTGCGCTGCCCGGCGCTCTCGTGGTAGCCGATGGTCCGCGTGTGGAACATCCAGCGGTTCTGACCAACGGTCAGAGCGCCGATGAGCGCTACGCCGGCGCACAGGTCGATGGCGCGCCCGAAGGCCGCGGGCTGCTCGACGATGATCTGGTCGGGGGTGAGCGCGACGACCTTGACGCGCCAGACGAGGTCTGAGCCGGCGTCCTGGGTCTGCGTCGCGCCGGGGCGGGCGACGGAAATTTCGATGGCGCCGCCGCGCTCGTGGATCTTGCGCAGACAGTCCCACCAGTGCTCGGTGCGTGAACGTGAGGCTGGCACGGCTCTCCTCGGCTTCGCGGGGTGGGTCGGGGTTGTGCGAGAGGGGTGCGGCGTGCGGTGGTCCAGGGTGGACCGGATCTGCCGCGGCTGTTGTGCGATCGGCAGGAGTTGCGCGACGCTTGATCGCGGTATTGCCGGGGGCGGCCGGGGGCTCGGCGCGGGGCGGGTCTGGGAGGCTTGCGCGGGCGGGTTATGGGCGGGCGCGTCGGCGGCCGGCGGCGGAGAGCCGCTCGGTCAGGGCCCGCAGGG
>CALAFV010000282.1 GCA_937891445.1 uncultured Phycisphaerales bacterium
CGCCGTCTCGTCGGGCGAGACGGGGCCCGCAGACGCCGGGTGGTGGACGTGCAGAAGACGATCCACATCAACGCGCCGGTGGACCGCGTCTTCGACTTCTTCGCGATGTACGAGAACTTCCCCAAGTTCATGTCGCACGTGAAGGAGATCCGCGACCTGGGTTCGGACCGGTCGCGCTGGATCGTGCGCGGGCCGGCGGGCATGGACGTGGAGTGGGAGGCGGTGGTGACGCGGTTCGAGCCCGGGCGGGCGCTGGCATGGCGGAGCGTGGAGGGCTCGCCGATCCCCAACGCGGGGACAATCCGGTTCGAGGAGGTCTCCGAGGGGGTGACGCGGGTGGACATCAAACTGTCGTACGCCCCGCCCGGGGGCGCGCTGGGGCACGCGGCGGCGGCGCTCTTCGGCGCCGACCCCAAGAGCCAGATGAACGACGATCTGATGCGTGCGAAGATCGCCCTGGAGACGGGCAAGCCGGCGCACGACGCTCAGCAACCGATGGAGCCGCAACCGGTGGGGCACGAGGCGTTCGAAGAGTCCCGCTCGGCGCGGACGGTGCGGCCGAATCCTGGGCCGGAGGCGGAATCGGAGACGGAGTGAGCGGCGCGTGGCGCAGGCCCGGGCTATAACAGGCCGTGGCCGCGCCGCGATGGCCGAAGCCGACACCGGAGCAAGTCGCCGCCGCGAAGAACAAGCGGCTGAAGGATGTCCTTGCGCCCGGGCTGGACATCGTGTTCGTCGGGATCAACCCGGGGCTGTACTCAGGAGCCACGGGGCACCACTTCGCGCGGCCGGGGAACCGGTTCTGGCCGGCGCTGCACAACTCCGGGTGGACCGATCGCCTGCTCTCGCCCTTCGAGGACCGGGAACTGCCGCGGTACGGGATCGGTGTGACCAACTTCGTCAACCGCGCCACGGCGGCGGCGGACGAACTGACGGACGCAGAACTGCGTGACGGCGGAGGGCGGCTCGTCAGGAAGATCGAGCGATACCGGCCGCGGTGCGTGGCGGTGCTGGGGGTAACGGCGTACCGGACAGCGTTCGGCGTGCGGGATGCGGCGATCGGACGGCAGTCGCGCGGGATCGCGGGGGCCGAGGTGTGGGTGCTGCCGAGCCCCAGCGGGCTCAACGCGCACTACACGCCGGCGGACTTCGCGCGGCTGTTCCGCGAGGTGCGGGAGTGGCTGGGGGTGCCGGATGCGCGGCGGCGTGCTCCGAAGGGCCGCAGATGAACGCAGATGACGCGGATTGGCCACGAGAGAAGGCCGCAGATTCACACCGATCAACGTGGATTGACCGCGGCTCGGCGTGGTGAAACCAATCCGGCCGTGGGCTACATTCAGGCGGCTTGGGGTTGGCGGGACGGAGGTGCGTGATGGGTCGATGGGACGCCGTGCGGGAAGCGATGCGGGAGGAGAAGATCGCCGGGTGGCTGGTGCACGACTTCCGCGGGTCGAACCCGATCCTCGCGCGGCTCCTGCCGCCGCCCGCGGGCGCAAAGCGGTGGACGACGCGCCGTGCCGTGCTGTGGGTACCGGCGGAGGGGGAGCCGGAACTGCTCTCGCACGCGATCGACGAGGGGCAGTTCGGCGGCGTCGATGTGCGGGTGCGGCGGTACGTGACGTGGCGCGACCTGCACAGGTTCCTCGCCGAGCGTGTCGGGTCCGGGCAGCGGGTGGCGATGGAGTACTCGCCTGGGGCCGCGCTGCCGGCGGTGTCGTGGGTGGACGGCGGAACGGTGGACCTGGTGCGCGGGCTTGGGGCGGAGGGGGTGTCGAGCGCGGACCTCGTGCAAGTGAGCCTCGCGCGCTGGGGCGAGGAAGCGGCGCGCGTGCACGCCGAGGTGTCGTGCAAGGTCGCGGGGATCAAGGACGCGGCGTTTGAGATGATCCGCGAGCGCGTCCGGGCCGGGCAGAACGTCACCGAGTGCGAGGTGCAGGCGCTGATCATGGCCCGCTTCACGGAGGCGGGACTGGACCCGCAGGACCCGCCGATCGTCGCGGTCAACGCGCACGCGGGCGACCCGCACTTCGAGCCGCGGCCGGACCGCGACACGCCGATCCGGCGCGGGGACTGGGTGCTCATCGACCTGTGGGCGCGGCGGCCCGGGGAGGAGCACATCTTCTCGGACATCACGTGGGTCGCGTGCGCCGTAGGCTCGCAGAGCGAGGTGCCGGCGAAGCAGCGCGAGGTCTTCGAGGTGGTCAAGCGGGCGCGGGACGCCTCGCTGGCGCGAGCGCAGCGTGGCTGGGCCGAGGGGGGCGTGCGCGGGTTCGAACTCGACGACGCCGCGCGGGACGAGATCGTGCGGGCGGGCTACGGGCAATACATCAAGCACCGCACCGGCCACAGCCTCAGCCCCGGGCCGGTCGTGCACGGGATGGGAATGAACCTCGACAACCTCGAGACGCACGACACGCGCCGGATGCTCGCGGGGACGGGGTTCACGATCGAGCCGGGCGTGTACCTGCCGGAGTTCGGCGTGCGGCTGGAGATCAACGTGTACGTGGACCCGACCAAGGGGCCAGTGGTGACCAGTTGCGTGCAGGACGAGATCGTTCTTGTTGGCTGAGTGGCCACAGATGAACACGGATCAACACGGATTTGCACAAGAAGTCAGCCGCAGATGAACGCAGATTACGCAGAGAAGAAGAGACTGGATTGAACCCCCTACCAGACCTTTCTGCCTGTCTTGATCTGATCTGCGTCAATCTGCGTTGATCTGCGGCTGCTCAGGCATTGATCATGAAGTCCGCCACCTGGCGGAAGAACGGCCGCAACATCCCCGCAGCAACGGCGGGGATCTGGGCTTCCTCGATCGCGGCGTCCATGAGGGCGACCCAGCGATCCGCCGCCGCCTGGTCGATCACGAACGGCATGTGCCGGGCGCGGAGACGCGGGTGGCCGCGGGCGGCGGAGTAACGGTGCGGGCCGCCGAAGCGCTGGATCAGGAAATCGCGCAAGCGCAGTTCGGCGTCGGCCATCGTCTCGCCGGTGCGAGCGGTCGATTCGCGGTACATCGGGCCGAGGATGTCGTCGGTCTCCACACGGGCGTAGAAGGCCCGGACGAGACGGGCGAAGCCCTCCTCGCCGAGCGTGGTGTAGAGGCTGGTGTCGAGCAGGTCGCGGTCCATCAGGGCAGGATGGTAGAGGTAAAGAAAGGAGAAGGAGGGAGAGGAGAGCAAGACACGGCCTGAAAGGCCGTGCCACGGTCACCCGCTGCCCGGCGTCCCGCCCATGATGTTGATCACCTCGCCCGCGATGTAACTCGAGTCCGCCTCGGAGGCCAGGAAGACGTACGCCGGGGCGCACTCCTCCGGCTGCGCGACCCGCTTGATCGCCTGGTCCTTGCCGAACTGGGCGACATAGTCCTCGTCGGTCCCCTTGTCGGCGACGTTCAGCGGCGTCCACACCGGCCCTGGGGCGACGGCGTTGACGCGGATGCCCTTGGTGATCAGTTGCTGCGCGAGGCTCTTGGTCAGCGTGTTGATCGCGCCCTTGGTCGCGGAGTAATCGGGCAGCGAGTCGGACGCAGAGTACGCCGTCTCGGAACTGGTCGCGATGATCGCCGAGCCGGGCTTCATGTGCGGGACCGCGGCCTTGACCAGCCGGTAGTACGCGTACACGTTGGTCTTGAACGTCCGGTCGAACTCCTCGTCGGTGATCTCGCTGACGTCGCGCTTGCGGTTCTGGTGCGCGGCGTTGGAGACCAGGATGTCCAGCCGCCCAAGTTCCTTCACCGTGCGCTCGACGCACGCCTTGCAGAACTTCGGGTCCGTCAGGTCGCCCTCAAGCAGGATGCATCGGCGGCCCTCGGCCTCGACGGCTTTGCGCGTCTCCTCAGCGTCGCGGCGTTCCTCGGGGAGGTAGGTGATCGCGACAACGGCTCCCTCACGCGCGTAGAGCACGGCGACGGCGCGGCCGATGCCGGAGTCGCCCCCGGTGATCAGCGCGGCCTTTCCCTCGAGTTTTCCGGCGGGCTTGTAGGCGGGGGCCATGTACTGCGGCCGGGGCCGCATGTCGGCCTCGATGCCGGGCTTGGGCTGGTGTTGGCGCGGCTGCGGCGGGGTGGGGCGCCCTCCGCCGAGGGACTCGACCGCCGGCTTGCCGCGGCGGGCTCGCGTGCGGGGACCGGTGCGATCGTCGCCGCGGCGCTGCTGCCGCG
>CALAFV010000283.1 GCA_937891445.1 uncultured Phycisphaerales bacterium
AGAGGACCATGAAGATCCGCTCGACACTGGGCATGAAGGAGGGGGACGCCATCGAGCACCCGATGCTCTCCAAGAGCGTCGAGCGGGCTCAGCGCAAGGTCGAGGAGCGCAACTTCCAGTACCGCAAGAACCTCCTCGAGTACGACGAGATCATGGAGCACCAGCGCCAGACCTTCTACGGCCTGCGCCAGCGCGTGCTCGAGGGTCGCGACGTCCGCGGCCTGATCTTCGAGTACATCAGCGCCGCCGTCGCCGACGCCGTCGGCACCTACCTCGACCGTGACTATGCCGCCGAGTGCGCCGCCGAGCACACGCGCCAACTCCTGGACGTCTCCATCGCCCCCGAGCGGCTGCGCGGGCGCGACCTGGCCGAGATGATCCAGCGCATCAAGAGCGACGCGAAGGACGAGTACCGCCAGATGATCGCCATCACCATCGGCGAGTACATGCCCGACGCCGGCGGCGAGATCAACGTGGACTTCGACGCCGAGGGCCTGGCCAAGTGGGCCCGCAGCCACTTCGGCGTCGAACTTGATCCCGCCGACCTGCTCGCCAAGGGCCCCGGCGCCCGGCGCGAGGTCGAGGAAGCCCTGGTCCGGGCCGCGGAGCAGCGCATCGACGACGCCGACTTCTCCGGCCTGGAGAAGTTCGTCGCCAAGAACTACGGCGCGCAGGAACTCTCCGCCTGGGCCGAGCGCAAGTTCGGCATCAAGGTCGACGTCGATCGGATCGTCGCCGCGGCAGCGGAGGGCCACGAGCAGGTCGAGGCCCTGTTCATGAAGGAGGCCGAGG
The DNA here is from genome assembly GCA_937891445.1 of uncultured Phycisphaerales bacterium. GTDB lineage: Bacteria > Planctomycetota > Phycisphaerae > Phycisphaerales > UBA1924 > CALAFV01. Next base: position 793 of record CALAFV010000283.1, read on the forward strand.
CGCTCTACCGCAAGCGTGAGATCGAGTACCCGGTCGACTTCGCCATGGACATGACCATCGCCCTCATGCGGCAGAACCCGCAGATGGCCATGGACCAGTTCATCCGCTGGGCCAACCAGCGCTACCAGATGGGCTGGACGCCCGAGACGCTCCGGACCATCCCGCCGGCGGAAGCCCGCGCCAAACTTCTGGAGGCCTCCGAGAAGTTCGTCGCCGAAGACCGCATCGGCCGCGAGATCGAGGCCGCGCTGGCGATCAAGGACAACGACCAACTCGAGAAGCACCTGCGCGAGCGGCTCGGCATCGGCCTGAGCGAGCAGATCCGCCGCGCCCTGACGCCGGAGGATCGCGAGAACGCCGTCCGCGCCGCGGTGGAATCCGCGCTGCGGATGGAACTCCTGTTCTTCGAGCGGACGATGCTCCTGGAAACGCTCGACCCCGCGTGGAAGGACCACCTCTACGCGATGGATCAACTCCGCGGCGCCATCGGCTTCCGCGCCTTCAGCCAGCAGGACCCGCGCATCGAGTACAAGCGCGAGGGCGCCCGCCTCTTCGCCCAGATGATGGAGGGCGTGCGCGACAAGGTGACGGACTACGTCTTCAAGATCAAGATCCAGGCCGCGCCGCCCCGTCCGCCGGGCCCTCCCCCGACCGTCGCCGCTCCCCGTCCGGGCGTGCCCGCGGGTGCGCCGCAGGTGCGTCCCGTTGCCCCGGCGCCTCAGCCGGCTCCGGTGGGCGTCGGGACCGTCGGCGGCGCGGTGATCGCTGGCCCGGGCCTGGAGATGCTCTCGGTTCCCGCCGCGGCTCCCGCGAGCGAGCGCCAGCAGCGCGATCTCGAGGCGGCTCAGAAAGCCGGAACCGACCCCAACGCCAAGTCCGCCCCCGTTACGAAGGGCGACAAGCGCCTCGGGCGCAACGACCCGTGCCCGCACGGCTCGGGCCGCAAGTACAAGAAGTGCTGCAACCGCCCCGACGGCGTCTGCACCGGTGAGGGGCTCTCCAAGGCCCCGGCCGCCGACGACGAGGCGGATGCGCTGGAGCCCGAGGAGGCCTGACCGGACCTTCGGGGCGGGTCAGCGTGCTTCCGTCACAAGCGGCGTAGCGCCGGCCTTACGCCGGCATGTATCGCCGCGCGCGGCTCTTGTGGTCGTTGGGCGAAATCTCCGTCCCGTCGATGCGATACCGCCGTAACTTGCGCTCGCGACAGAGTTTCGCCAGCGCCTGATTCATTGTCGACTTGAGCGACCGCTCCGACGCCTTCGACGAGTACCCGACGTCGGCCAGCGCGCCGGCGATCTCTTCGGTCGTCAGCGGCTCGTTGTACCCCCCCTTGGCCCAGATCATCAGGATGGCGTCGGCGAGGTTGAGTTTCTTGCCCGACGGCTTGATCTCGCTCTGTGAAGCGGCCTTGGGCCGCCCGTCCGCGCCGGCGGCGCCGTTGCCGATCAGCCCGTCGAAGGAAGACATGCGACGGCGCTGCTCCGCGAGCAGGTCCCTCGCCCGCGCGCGGATCTGCGCCACGTTCCGCTCCACCTCCTCCGCAACGGCCTTGTACGCCTGCCGCGCCTCCCGCTCCCGCACGCGCTGCGCCTCGATCAGGCTCGTCACCTGCTCCAGTTCCTGCGCGATCTCAACCAGTGACAACTCCGACAGGGCACGTCCGTCGTTGCTTGCGTCGGCCATCTCGGGCGCGCGCACCGCGGTCCCCTGCTTCACTGTGCTGCCGTTGTTCTCCATCGCCTCGGCCTTTCGGAGTGCCGCTACGCCGTGGTAGCGGCACGCGGTTCTGAGCCCCCGCGCGACGCGGCGGCCCCTTGCTTGCCATATTCCGCATCCGAATTCGAGAGTCGGTCCATTGATTATCCACCCCCCTGCGCCGTGTCAAACCCCGCGTGCAACTTCGCAACTCACGCCCCGTGCGGGATTCTGCCGGGTCACCGCCCGCGTCCCCGCGTTCCCCCGGGGCATCCGCACCCGCCCGTCCCCCGTATAGAGCCGCGGGGCGCGGGTCGCGGTATCCTTGCGGTCGGGGAACCCCGGGAGATCGAGCATGGCACAGCCGAGCAGCGCACCGGACACGTCCCGTCGGCTCGCGGCGACCCGTCGCCCCGCCGTCCGCCCGGGGCTCACGCTGATCGAAGTCCTTGTCGTCCTGGTGATTATCGGCATCCTCGCGACGCTGACGGTGAGCGTCGCTGCTCGCGTCAGCGGAGCCGGCAAGGGACGCCTGACGCAGGATGCGATCCGCGTCCTCGACATGGCCCTCACCGGCTACGTCTCCGAGAAGGGGGCCAACCCACCACCCGTCATCCGCGACCCGCGCGACGCGGCCGGCCGGCATCTGATCCCCGTCGCCGACGCCCGGAACGTCGGCGCGACTGCCACAGCGGACCAGACCATCCTCAACTCCGGCGGCTTCTTCGTGTATCAGGCGCAGACAGCAGGGCTCAGCGGCCTGTTCTCCTCGCTCGATACCCGCGTCTTCTCCAAATACGACGCCGACTCGACCGAGAACCAGTTCCTCGACGCCAACGGCAACGTCCTGAACAGCATCGACCAGTTCGCGGCGCCCGGAACCCCCGGCGGCCCCTCCAGCGCTCCGACCTACACCAACCAGCCGCGGATCCCGACGGTGCTGGACGGCTGGGGGCGGCCGATCCGCTATGTGCACCCGACGTTCGGGGGTGTTCTCGCCGGAAGCCGCCTGAGCCAGTCGAACAACCCCGCGAACCCGACACGCCTCGACAGCGGCGAGTGGGATGACCTGAAGCCCGGGGCCGGCCTCGTCTGGTCATTCCCGGCCATCCGCCGCAACAACCAGAAGATCGACGACACCGAGGCGGACTCCGACGGCGGCCGGCCGGTCGGCGGGCGCCCCCACTTCTACTCCGCCGGCCCCGACGGCGACCCCTCCACGATCGACGACAACATCTACTCGGTGCGGCCCGACTTCGTCATCCCTCGCTAGCCCCGCCACCGGCCGCCGAGCGCTGGCCGGGGCCCCTCCCGGGGGCTACACTTGCACGCTTTTCACGGGGTGTAGCGCAGCTTGGTAGCGCGTCTCGTTCGGGACGAGAAGGTCGGAGGTTCAAATCCTCTCACCCCGATTTTGAAGATTAGGTGGCCTCGGCAAGTGCCGGGGCCATCGGTGTTTATGGGCGATTTCTTGCAGTTGCACATCTACGATCACGACTCACACCACCCCTCCCAGCATTGAAGAGGTCGAATGGGCTCTTGTGATACCAACGCGTGGGATTGTGCAGGTGTCTCGAGTTCTTGACTTGCGGAGTTTTTCCATGCCCGCGGTTCTCCCGAGCCTGTGGGCCGCCTGTTTCAGGGCACGCCAAGCGTGCGATTTGAAAGGCCCGCCATGAGCGATCTTCCCAAGTGCCCGGAGTGCGACGCCGACTACACCTACCTCGACGGCCCCCTGTTCGTCTGCCCCTCCTGCGCCCACGAGTGGAGCGCGGACGCCCCGGCCGCCCCGGACGCGGACGCGACCGAGGAAGGCGTGGTCCGCGACGCGAACGGGAATCTGCTCCAGTCCGGCGACACGGTGGTGGTCATCAAGGACCTGAAGGTCAAGGGCTCGTCCCTGGTCGTCAAGAGCGGCACCAAGGTCAAGAACATCCGCCTCGTGGACGGCGATCACGACATCGACTGCAAGATCGACGGCATCGGCGCGATGCAGCTCAAGTCCCAGTTCGTCCGCAAGGCCTGATGCCGGGCCGAACGATCAACGTCCGCGGGTCGGCTCCGGACGTTCAGGTTTGAACGATTCTCGATCACCCCGGAGCCTCCTCATGCTCAAAGCCCTGGCCATCCTCACCGCCTGCGCCCTCGCCGGCTGCGTCACCCCAGACGCCGCGAACAGAAACGAGGCGTCCACGCCCCCCGATCCCGCCCCCGCCGGCCTCCGCCTCGGCCACTTCTCCGTCAGCCTCGCCGTCAAGGACCTCGCCGCGTCCCGCGAGTTCTACGAGAAGCTCGGCTTCCGCGTCATCGGCGGCAACGCCGCACACAACTGGCTCATCCTCCAGAACGACACCGCCACCATCGGCCTGTTCCAGGGCATGTTCCAAAGCAACATCCTGACCTTCAACCCCGGTTGGGACCGCGACGCCAACACCCTCCCCGACTTCGACGACGTCCGCGAGATCCAGCGCCGCCTCAAGGCCCGCGGCGTCGCCTTCGCCACCGAGGCCGACGAATCCACCACCGGCCCCGCCTCCTTCGTCATCGTCGATCCCGACGGCAACCCCATCCTCGTCGACCAGCACGCCCCCAGCCCCGACTGAGCCCACGCCGCCCGCCGGCGCCACGCCCGGGAGCGACCCATGGCCAAGAAAACCGCGAAGAAGGCCCCCAAGAAACCAGCCGCGAAGGGCGCCCCAAAGCCCGCGCCGCCCGCGCGCAAGCGGGCCCCGGCGAAGCCCGGGCCACCGAAGGAACCCAAGCTCCTCTCCGGCGGCAACCCGCAGATCCCCAAGGGCGACGGAGAGGCCCCCGTCCGCGCCTACGTCGAGGCCATGCCCGGCTGGAAGCGTGACGTCGGACGCACCATCGACCGCGTCGTGGTGCGCACCGTCCCCGGCGTGCGCAAGGCCGTCCGCTGGAACTCCCCCTTCTACGGCGTCGAGGGCCAGGGCTGGTTCCTCAGCTTCCACTGCATCACCCGCTACGTAAAAGTCGCCTTCTTCAACGGCGCGGCCCTCAACCCGCCCCCGCCCGTCGGGTCGAAGCAGCCCAGCGTCCGCTACTTCCACGTGTTCGAGGGCGACGAGATCGACGAGAGGCAGCTGGCGGACTGGATCCGCCAGGCCGCCGCCCTCCCGGGCGAGCACTGCTTCTGACGCACGCGTTGCGCCGCGCCTTCTGAGAGAGCCGGTTTCCCGCGGTCGGGCCCGCTCAGGGTTCGCGCCTACGCTACACGCTTGGGCCCAAAGGACCTGCGCCCGCGAGGTGTCCCCGCATGCCCGACCAGATCCCCC
>CALAFV010000284.1 GCA_937891445.1 uncultured Phycisphaerales bacterium
CAGCGGCTGCAGCGCCGCCTCGATCTCGAAACGCTCCCGCACGCGCCGCTCCCCCGCCGCGGCCAGCGTTGACGATAGGTGCTCATCCCGGATCAGTGTCTCCAGTGCATCGGCCAGCGCCTTGGGGTCCCCCGGCTCGACCAGGACCCCCGACTTCCCGTCCTCGATCAGGTCCGGAATCCCCACCAGCCGCGTCGAAACCGCCGGCAGCCCGCACGCCATCGCCTCCATCAGCATCTGCGGCAGCCCGTCCACGTCCCCGTCGCTCGCCCACACGCACGCCAGGACGTAGATGTCGCCGCCGTGCATGAACGACGGCAGTTCCTCCTGCGTCAGCGGCTTGCCCGTCAGGCTCACCCGGTCCTCAAGCCCCAGCCGCGCGACCTGCTCCCGCAGCGGCTTCTCCAGCGGCCCATCTCCCCCGATCACGCATTCGAAGTCGATGCCCCGGTCCGCCAGGATCCGGCAGGCGTCCACCAGGTGCGCAAAGCCCTTCTTCTCCACCAGCCGCCCCGAGGACAGGATCCTGACCCGCCTCCCCTCCCGCGGCGGCCTCGGCCGCGGCACAAAGTGCGACACGTCGATCCCGCAGTAGACGATGTGCAACTGCTCATCGCGTGCGCCGAGTTTCTTGTACAGGTCCCGGTGGAACGTCGAGATGCAGATGATCGACTCCGCCCGGCGCACCTTGTCCTCCAAGGCGCACCGCTCACGGAACAGGTCCGCCGCGTGCCCCGTGAAACTGAACGGGACGCCCAGCAGCCACGCCCCATACATCCCGATCGTCCCCCCCGAGTGGATCCATTGCGAGTGGATCAGGTTCACCGGCTCGGCGGCCATGTTCCGCCGCAGCCCGCGGGCCCAGTGGCACGCCGTCAGAAAGTGCCAGATCCCCGCCACGCGGCAGCGCAGGTTCTCCCGCTTCCCGAACAGCGCGTTGGCCAGCGCCGCGAAGAACCGCCCGCCGAACAGGAACGGCGCCGCGGCGACCGACGCCGCCAGCGCCAGCGGCGGGACGGGGTAGATCACCCGCGTCGAGCGGTCCAACTCCTTGGCCCACTCAGAGGAGAAGAACTTCTGCCGCGACGGCCGCATCGAGTGCAGCACCACCGGTATCCCGGCGCGCTGCACCACGGAAATCTCGTTGCCGACCCAAGCGCTTCCGATGCCGATAGGGGTGATGTAGTGAATCATGCGGGGTCGATCGCGGCCGCCGGCTCTGGCACGTCCTGCGGAAGGGCCGGCTCCGGCTGGCCCGAGAACCGCATCGGGGGGAGCCGCCCCTCGATCTCCGCCAGAGGCAGGGCCCGGTGCCGCCGCAGGTCGCGCCAGAGGCGGTAGACCGCCGTCGGCACCGGATGCCGCTGGTGGAACTCCCGCAGCATACCCCGCGCCCCGGCCCAAAGCCCGGCCGCCGCCGCCCGTGGACACCCCCTCGCCACCCCGCGCCGCCCTACGGCCAGCACATGCCCCCCAAGCACCAGCGGCAGATAACCCGCCGGCGTGTGGTACCACTTGAACAGCGTCTCGTTCCGCAGCAGCCTCGCGAACCGGGCCCCGTTATCGCGCCGCGGGTTGGGGATGTGCACCGCCGGCGGGGCCGCCCCCAGCCGGGTGATGTACCCCGCCGCCAGCATCCGCAGGCACAGGTCCGGCTCCTCCGTGTAGATCACGAGGCTGGCCCTGTACCCCCCCAGTTCCAGGAACACGTCCCGCCGCACCGCGTGGGCCGCCCCGACGAAATAGTCGGTCGCCACGATCCCCCTGCTCCCCTCCGGCGCCCGCTGCTGCACCTTCCCCGCCTCCTCGTACGGCACAGCCACCGCCCCGACGCGCGGGTGATCGAACTCCTCGAGCGTGCGCTGAACCGTCGAGGGGTCCGGGAGGTGCGCATCGTCGTCGATCAGCACGACGACCTCCGCCTCGCACTGCTCCACGCCCCACGTCCGCGCCGCCGCCGGCCCCATCGGCCGCCGCGAGCGCAGCAGCCGCACGCGCGGGAACTCCCGCCGCACCATCTCGTCCGTGCCGTCATCGGACGCGTCGTCCACCACCAGGATCGGCACACGCGGCCGCTGCGCCGCCGCGGAGGCGATCGCCCGCCTCGCGTCGTCGCGCCGGTTGCGTGTCGCGATCACCACGCCCGCGTCGGTCGGTGCGTCCGTGCTCATGGGGCGGATTCTAAGCCCCACCGGCTGAGTCGCCGTTCATTCGACACCCGATTCTGAGTGTTCACTCATCCCCACACCTCCCACGCCGTCAGCACGCCGGTTCCCGCACCCCGCAGCACGCGCCGATGGCGTCGAAATACTCGCGGATCTCCGGGCGGGTTTCCCCGTGCAGCGCCCGCTCCAGCCGCCCCGCCTGCTTCGCGTACCACCTTGCGTGCGCCGGCGTCAGCAGGCTCGCGTCCGTCTCGCGCCCGAAGACCCGCACCCGCGGCCCTTTTCCTTCGCGGAACTGCCCGAGGACATCCCGGAGCGGCCCCGGGTCTCCCCCCACCTCGAAGTAGTACGGGATCATCAGCACGTTGCTCGTCCCCGCCGGCACATTCCGCCCGTTCACGTGGTCCACGTACTGGCAGATCATCTGGCTGGGGTGCACCATCCACTCCTCGTCGATCGGCAGCACCTTCCGCCGCCCGGCCACGCTCTGCGCGTACAGGAATGTGTCGAACTCGACCCGCCGTCCTTCAAAACGCCTCACGTTGTTGAACAGGTCGATCGGCCGGAACCTCGCCCGCACGAAGTCCGCGTCGAACATCAGTTCGAACGTCGTCACCAGCCGGTCGTCGGGCACCAGCCCCTGCCCGGTGTAGTACTTGACCCCCAGGTACTCCGCGTCCCCGGCCCGCACCGCGTCGTAGTGCTCCCGCAGCGTCGTCGGCTTCAGCAGCAGCGCGTCCAGGTCGTGCAGCATCGCGTACCGCGTGCGCGTGTGCGAGATCCCGATCGACCACGACATCCACGAGTAGATCCACCCCCAGTCGAACAACCGCGCCACCCGCGCCTGCTTCGGCGTGTAATACAACACCTCCAGCGGCAGCCCCGCCCCGTGCCGCTCCCGCAGCGACCGCTCCACCGCCGGATCCATCTCCTCCCGCGGTGCATCGAACACCACCAGCACCCGGTCCGCTCCCGTCAGGTCCTGCTTCGCCAGCAGGCTCAGGTTCGCCGCCGCCAGCGGCGCCAGCCGGTGGTTGCACCCGATGATGACCGTGTACCCCTCGCGCGACGCCGGCGCGCGCTCCCACGACACCAGCCCGCGGATCGCCGCCCGCATCACGCCGCGCCGGACCCTGGCCTTGGCGAACGCGGTCCACGAGGTGTACTTCTCCGGCCTGGCGCCCGAGACTTCAGCCATGCTCTCCTCCCGCCGCGGCGGTCGCGGGCTCCGTGCCGGCAGCCGGGGCCGGCACACTCTTGTGCTCAATGATCCGCGGCGCCCGCCCCCGCGCCGCGTTCCAGTAGAACTTCACCTGCCCCACCCACTGCGGAAACTTCATCACGGTGCACGCGATCCCGTACAGCCATCGGTCCCCCGGCCGCTCATCCGGTTCCTTCCGCCTCAGCGCCGTCCGCACCGCCTGCACCGGATACAGCCCCAGCAGCAGCACGCTCAATCCCCACGTCGGCCAGGCCAGCGCCAGCGCGAGCGCCGGCAGCCCCAGCCCCCACAGCCAGATCCCCCGGCTCTCCCGCACACAGTACCGCTCAGGCCCCCTCCCGTGCAGCGCCATCCCCTGCGCGTACGCATGCCCCGACCGCACCGCTCGCTTCCACCACTGCCCGAAGCGCATCATCGCCGAGTCGTGCCACGCCATGTCCCGCCCCAGCCGCACGATCGTGTATCCGAGTCGGCGCAGCCGGAGGCACATCTCCGGCTCCTCCCCGGCCACCACCGACGGATTGAACCCCCCGACCTCCGCCAGCGCCGACGCCCGCCCCATGAAGATCCCGCCGCAAGCGTTCACGACCCCCGGCGCCCGCGTGAATTCGATGTCACACAGCCGGTTGTAGACCGACGCCTCCGGGTACCGTTCCCGCAGCCGCCCGCACACCGCCGCCACTTTCGGATCCGCCCGCAGCGCGGCGGCCGCCTCATCCATCCACCCCACGATCAACTCGCAGTCGCCGTCCACGAACTGCACGAACTCCACCCCGCCCTCACTCATGAGGCGTTCGAACCCCGCGTTCCGCGCTCGCGCTGCGCTGAACGGCACCGACATGTCCAGTTCCACCACCTCCGCCCCCATCTCGCGGGCCAGCGCCACGCTTCCATCGCTCGACCCGGAGTCCACGTACACAATCCGCGCCCCTGCCGCGCTCCCCCCCGTTTCGCGCAGCACCGACTCCAGGCACCGGCGCAGCCGCTCCCCCTCGTTGCGCCCGATGATCACCACGCCGACCGAACTCGTGGACGCCGCGACGCTCATGCGACCGCCTCCGCCCCCACCGGCGCCCGCTCCCGCGGCTCAACCGTCGCCGGCCGCCAACTCCGCGGCCGCAACATCGCCCCGATGTCCCCCGCCAGCAGATCCCGCGTGAACCGCGGCGGCATCGGCTCCACGCCCCGCGCCAGCCCCACCAGTCCCCGCGCCCGCAGCATCCCCCGCCCGATCAGCCACAGCGCATCGGCCGCCGCCAGCCCCACAACCCCGTGGTGCTTCAGGAAATACCGTCGCCGCGAATCGAACCAGTACTTCGGCCGGCGCTTCTTCCGCTGCGTGATCCCCGTTGCGCTCCCCTCCAGGTGCACGACCCTCGCGCCCGGCGCCGTCCACACCTCCCACCCCGCATCCACCGCCCGCTTGCACAGGTCCACTTCCTCGAAGTACAGGAAGTACCCCTCGTCCATCATCCCCACCTGCCGCAGCACCTCCCGCCGCACGCACAGCGCCGCCCCCGACACCCACCCGCACCGCTCTGGCCGCCCCGCGGCCGCGTCCCGCGGCTCCGGCAGCGTCAGCGGCCCCATGAGGCGCGACAGCGCCCCGATCCGCGCCGCCCGCTGAAACTCCCGCAGCGGCGTCGGCAATGGGTGCCCGCACCCCTGCGGCGTCCCGTCCGGGTCCTCCAGCCGGCACCCCACGATCCCCGCCCGCGGCCGCTCCCCGAGCACCGCCGACAGCGCCGCGATCAATCCCGGCCGCACCACGGTATCGGGGTTCAGCAACAGCACCGCGCCGTCCCCCTCGATCCCCCCCGTGCTCGCGATCCCGATGTTGTTCCCGAACGCGAATCCCCCGTTGCGCCCTGCGGGAACGACGCTCGCCCACTCGCCCCACCCGCGCGCCGCGATCGCCTGCCCGATCACGTCCACCGAGTCATCCCCGGAGTCGTTGTCCACCACGACCACGCGCATCCCCGGCCACGCCGCTGCCTCCCCCTCCAGCGATGCGAGCGCATCGACAACCAGCCGCCCGCAGCGGTAGTTGACGATGACGACATCGATCGGCACCGGGCTCACGCGCTCACCTCGCGGGCTCCTGCGTCCCCGCCGCGCTCGCCCCGTCCGGCCATGACCGCACCGCCGGCGCCGACGCCGACCCGGCAGCCCCCGCCCACGCCCGC
>CALAFV010000285.1 GCA_937891445.1 uncultured Phycisphaerales bacterium
GGCGGATGCGGCGGCCGCTGAACTGGTTGCTCGCTTCCCGGGGCTCAAGGTCGCCGGGACCGAATGCCCGCCGATCGGATTCGAAGGGGATGCCGGCTATCTCGACCGGCTCCGCGAGCGGCTCGTCGTTGCGGACCCGAACATCGTCTATGTCGCGTTGGGGTTCCCCAAACAGGAGCGGCTCATCGCGCGCCTCCGGCCGGCCCTCCCGCGGGCGTGGTTCCTCGGGATCGGAATTTCGTTCAGTTTCGTAAGCGGCGAGGTGAAGCGGGCCCCCCGGTGGATGCAGGCCGCCGGGCTGGAATGGATGCACCGCCTCGCACAAGAACCCTCGCGCCTGGCGCGACGTTATCTCGTGCATGGGCTCCCGTTCGCGGCGAGACTCTTGGGGCTATCGGCCGCAGCGGGGATCATGGGCAGGGGCTCAGGAAACGCCGCGGCGGGGGCGACTGGTTCTCGGGACGAAGGGGTGTCAAAGTAGGGAAAATCCGGGGCCCGGTGCAATGATGAACGGGCTCATGAGTCGGGTCTGTTCGACATTCCGATTCCAATCCCGGTTTGGGTGGACTATCTTCGAGGCGCGGATCGACGGTGTCGTCGTCCGATAACTCGTGGGACACCGAAGAGTTGGGAGTTGGGGTTGGGTGGCAGGTCCGACGCTCTCGAGCCGGATCCCATGGGCGGAAACCGCGCCTGTGATCGGTCCGATGTTGGGTTCGCCGGCGCATTAACCGGTGCGGATGCCGCCGCGACCGCGGATCGGGCCGGTAGCGTGAGAGTGGTTCCGGGGCTTGTTTCCGCCCCCGTCCGGCACGACATGCCGGACGAGACGCGAACGGCCTCAGGCGGCCCGCTCCGGAGGAGCGGATCCCCGGCGGCGCGGCTTCGGGCCGCGCCGGGTCCTGCAGTCGAAGTCGAGACGTCGTACGCGATGCCCCCGCACCAGCAGCCAGACCAGTCCTCGGTCGCAACCGCCCCAGCGGATTTGCCGGTGGGCGTGGCGCCATCGGCGCCGACGCGGGTGGCCGCGTGCATCCTGCTCGCGGGCGGGCTGCGCCAGTCGCCGCTGACGGAGGCGACGGGATTGTCGGTGCTGGACCTGCACATCACGCCGTCGCAGACGCTCCTGGAGTACTGGCTCGAGCGGCTCCACGGCCTCAGCGGCGGCCCCGGCGAGGTGCGCGTGATGCACTGCGCGAACACGCCGGCGCCGAAGCGGCCGCGGGGCGAGGAGGCCGCGGTTCGGATCATCGAGGACCTTCAGCCCTACCGCGGCCCTGCCGGGAGCGCCCGCGACGCGTGCTCGGACATCGGGCCCGACGGGCTGGTCCTGATCGCCGAGGCGGGCCGGCTGCCCGCCGCCGACCTGCCGCGGCTGCTGGAGGATCACCTCGCCCACGGCGCGGATGTCACCGTGGGTGTCAGCCCGGACGGGTCGCCGGCGGGGGTGTACCTGGCGCGGTGCTCGACGATCGCGCTGACGCCTGCGCGTGGGTTCATGGACCTCAAGGAGCAATGGCTCAGCCGCGTGATCGCTCGCGGGTTGGAGGTGCGGGTGCTGACGCTGGCGGAGCCGGGGATGCCGCCCCTGCGGACGCGCGTGCAGTTCGTCCGCGCGATCCGCCTGCTGGCGGGGGAGCCGGCGACGCCGGCGGGGTTCCCCGCCGGGCTGTTTCCGGCGACGGGTTCGGACCTGCGCCTGCGCAGCGTGATCGCGGAGGGGGCGCGCGTCGATGAGGGCGCCCTTATCGTGGATTCGGTGATCATGCCCGGCGCGACGGTCGAGGGGGGCAGCGTTGTGGCCCGCTCGATCGTGTGCCCCGGCGCCGTCGTCAAGCGGGGTGAGGAGCGCGTTGATGCGGTCGTCTCCGTTTCGGGGGTACACTCCGATTCGGGAGTTCTGCATCGGGGGGCGAAGGAGCGCGGGCGATGAGCCAACGTCGATCGTGGCGGCCCACCGACGCGGTCCTGCTGGCCGGCCTGCTCGTCCTGGCGGTCGTGGCGACGTTGGGGGTGTGGCGAGATATCGCGGGGATCGCCGGACGCGACGATGAGCAGTCGCACATCTTCCTCGCGCTGCCCGTGGCTGGGTGGCTGGCGTGGGTGCGTCGGGACCGCCTGCGGATGGCCCGCCCGCGCTGGAGCATCATGGGCCCTCTGGTCATCGCCGCCGGCTGGGGGCTCTCCTGGTTCGGCTACACCGGCACGCTGGAGATCGCCTTCCACGCCGGCGCGGTGCTCATGGCCGTCGGCGTGCTGCTGACGGTGATCGGGCCGAACGTGATGGTGCAGTTCCTGCCGGCCCTGGGGGCGCTGGTCTTCCTGCTGCCGGTGCCGGGGGCCCTGCGCCAGCCGATCGCGCTGCAACTGCAGGAAATCTCGGCGGCGATCACCGAGTTCGGGCTGGACCTCTTCGGCGTGCCCGTGGCGCGGGCGACCAACCTGCTGATGATCAACGGCCGCGAGGTTGCCGTCGCCGAGGCGTGCAACGGCATGCGGATGGTCGCGGCCCTGGGGCTGATCGCCTACGCGTACGTCTTCAGCGTGCCGATGCGGGGGAGCATCCGCCTGCTGATCTTGGTCGCCAGCCCGCTGGTGGCCATCGTCGTCAACGTGATCCGCCTGATCCCGACGACCCTGCTCTACGGGTATTCGGACCAGACCACGGCGGAGATCTTCCACGACTGGAGCGGTTGGGGGGTGTTGGTGCTGGCGATCGGCCTGCTCTGGCTGCTGGTTGAGATTCTTCGGTGGATCGAGGTTCCGATTACCCCCTATGCGCTGGGGGAGGAGTAGAGGCCTGTGCGTCCGCGTGCCCTGGTGATGCTGGACCTTGCGGCGCCCGCTCTGGCGGCCCTGCTGCTCTGCGCCTGCCTGGCGCTCGGGGAACTGGGGTCGCTGCGTCCGCCCAGCGCGCCGGCCTACTTCGAGCGGGTGGCGGCGGCGATCGACGCGCTGCCGTTCAAGGTCGGGGACTTCGTGGGCAGCCCGCAGGAGGTAACGCCCGCGGCGATCCAGTTGCTCCGCCCCAATCGCCTGAGCCAGCGCGGGTACCAGGACCCGCTGACCGGGCGGAGCGTGACGCTGCTGCTGGTGCACTGCAAGGACGTGCGCGACATGCGCGGGCACTACCCGCCCAACTGCTACCCGGCCCACGGCTGGCGTCGCGAGGGCGACCGCGAGGTCATGGTGCCGATCGCCGGAAAGCATCGGCCGGCGCGCATCTACGAGTTCTCGCAGCGGGGCGACACGGCCGAGATGCGGATGCAGGTGCTGAACTTCTTCGTGGTCCCCGGCCGCTCCGAGATGATCGTTCCGGATGTGGCGGCGCTGGACCTCGTCACCGGCTCGCGCCGGGCCACGGGGCTGGGGGCCGGGCAGGTGCAGATCGTCGTTACGGATCCGAGGTTGCTCGACGGGGACACCGGGGTGATCGAGCAGTTCATGCACGCGATCGAGCCCGCGGTCCTCGAAATTGCGAAAGGGCCGACCAGTGAATGAACCAGTCGTCCCCACGCTGCCTCAGGGGCTGCCGCCGCCGGACCGCTTCGACGGGGGCGCCGATGCCCCGAACCCGCTGCTGATGGTGCACCGGCTGCTGCGCGGCCGGTACCTCGCCGCGTTCGTGCTGGCGCTGGTCTTCGCGCTGCCGTTCGCGTACGTAGGTTTCAAACTGCGGGAACCCAAGTACCGCAGCACGGGCCTGGTCCGCATCGCGCCGATGCTCCCCAAACTCGTGTATGACACCGAGGACAACCGGCTGCTGCCGCACTTCGAATCGTACGTACAGGCGCAGGTGATGATCCTTTCGTCCAGGCGCGTGCTCAACCGCGCGGTGGCGAACAAGGAACTCGAGGCCGCCGGGTGGCCCCGGGGCGAGGCGGGGATCGCGGCCCTGGAGCGGTCGCTGGAGGTCAAATGCCCGCCGCGATCGGAAATGATCACGGTCTCGGTGCGGCACACCGACAAGTATCTGGCCAAGGCGGCGGTCAATGCCGTGCTGGGCGCCTTCGCCGAGGTGCAGCAGGAACTCGGCGGGAGCGCCGGGACGCTTCAGGAGGCGACGCTGGCGTCGCTGGCGACGCAGCACGAGCAGGAACTTCGTCAGAAGCGCAACGAGATCGCGACGCTTGCGAAACCGTACGGCACGACGGACCTTGACCCGATCTTCTCCCGCAAGGCGGAGACGGTGGCGGCGCTGGAAGCCGAGCTCCGGGCCATCGAGGCGGCGATCGACGTGATGCGGCGCCAGCGGACCGGCGCACCGGCCCCGGGGGCCGACGTCGTGAACGTTGACGCGATGGCTCTGACCGACCAGACGCTCGCGACGCTGCTGGACCGGAAGCACGCGGTGGAATCGATGATCGCCGTCTCGAACCACCTGGGCCCCGGCCACCCGGAAATGCGGGACATGAGGCAGCAGTTGGAGGCCCTGCAGCGGCAGATCGACGAGCGAGTCGCCATGCTCCGCGCGGCCCGCGAAATCGGCGTCGGCACCCTGCTCGCGGGCGCCAGCAACATGACGCTGGCCGACCTGGAGGCCGAGCGTGACCGGTGCGTCGCCAACCTCGAGAAGGCGACCGCGGACTTCATCGAACTCGGCCGCGTCCGCGACAAGATCGCCGAGTTGACCAAGGAGGCGGACCTCGCGGAGAGCCAGCTCATCGACATCCGGCGCACCCTGCACGCGAGGAAGGTGGAGAGTGCCTATTCCGACGCCGGGCGCGTCCAGATCGCCCAACTCGGCGAACTGCCCACCGGCGTGGACAGCGACAAGCGCAAGATCTTCGCCCTGCTCGGCGGGGCTGCCGGGGCGGGCCTGGGCGTGGGGCTGGTGGCCCTGTTCGGCCTGATGCGCAACGGCTACCGCTACATCGAGGACATCGAAGAGAACCCGATGGCGGTGCCGCTGCTGGGCACCATCCCTGACCTGCGCGCCCAGGACAAGGAGCACGACGAGATGGCGGCGCTCAGCGTTCACCATCTGCGCAACATGCTCCAGCAGTCCGGCCCGCCGGGGCCGCGGTCGGTGCACGCGATCACCAGCGGCTCGGCCGGCGACGGCAAGACCAGCCTCGCCCTGGCGCTGGGGATGTCCTACGCCGTCAGCGGCCAGCGCACCGTCCTGCTCGACGCCGACCTGGTCGGCCGTCGCCTCAGCCGCCTGCTCGAGAAGCCCAAGGCCCCCGGCCTGACGGAACTGATCGGGCGCGACGCCCTCAACGGCGAGGTGCACCCGACCAACTGGCCGAACCTGTGGGTGATCCCTGCCGGCATCGCCGGGTCCACCGGCGAGTTCAGCGCCGAGCGGCTCTCCTCCCACGACTTCGACCGCCTGCTCAAGCAACTCCGCGAGCGTTTCGACCAGGTGATCATCGACACCGGTCCGGTTCTCGGGAGCCTCGAGGCGACGCTCGTCTGCCCGCAGGCCGACCGCGTCGTGGTGATCGTCTCCGCCGGCCAGAGCCCGAAGGTTGTGGAGGCGACGATCCGCAAACTCAACCAGCTCGGGGCCCGCTGCGCGGGGATGGTCTTCAACCGCGCCCGCCGCGACGACTTCGACCGCAGCGTCAGCGCGGCGCCCTTCAGCCGCTCGATCCGCTCGGTGCCGGCGCGCGAGGCCGGTCCGGCGCCCACGTCTTCGCTGGTGCGGGCGCTGGAGAGCGAGCGGCGTGACCGTGAGCAGGCGGGGGAGCAGTCGTCGTGACCGCGGCTCCGTCCCTGGCCCAGGTTCTGACGATGGCGCCGCCGAGTTCGGCCGCCGCGTCGCGCATCTGGGGCATGGACCTCCGGGCGGCGCACGACCGCTACTGGGCGAGCAAAGGCGTGCAGGTGGTCCGCCTCGGCCGCACGAAGGTCGAGGAGCGCGGCCCGCTGCTCTACCTGCTCGTCGAGGAGCCCGATCTGCTGTTCCTTGACCTCTCCCGCGCCGTGCGGGAACTCAACTGGCTCAAGCCGCGGGCGCTGCGCCTGCGGGTCACTGATCGGCACGCCGACCCGTACGTGGAGACCGTGGTCGCCGATGCATCGGGGCGGTTGATCGCGGTGCGCCGCGAGTACCGCGCCCGCACGCGATCGACGCGGCGCGCCCTGCTGACGCCCGAGCCGGGCCTGGCGAAGGTGTGGGCGGGGGCTCAGACGTTCCGCGACGCGTGGACGGCAATCCGCGACATCGCGGGCCGCCGGCGCATCCACCCGGTGGCGCTCGAGGGTCGGGCGCTGGACGCCGACGAGCCCGACGCCGCGGCCGAAGCCGGCGAACTGCTCCTGGCTTCATGGAAGAACCCCGGGGGGCTGCTGGACGGCGTGTATCAGTACGACGAGGGGATCTGGCTGCACGAATCCGCGACGATTCCGCCGGGCGTGCGGCTGGTAGCGCCGGTGTGGATCGGCGCCGGCGTCACGCTGCGTCCGGGTGATGCGGTGATCGGGCCGGCGGTTGTTCCCGACGATCCGGGCGCATCGCTGGCCCCCGCACCGGTGGCGTGGAACGAGGTGCGGCTCTGGAACGGCCGCGCGCTGCCTCGCTTCCGGCGCGGGCGCATGCGCCGCGTCAGCAAGCGGCTGTTCGACATCGTCTTCAGCCTCACGGTGATCCTCTTCACCCTGCCCTTGTACCCGATCATCATGCTCGCGATCTACCTTGAAGACGGGTGGCCGCCGTTCTTCGCGCACCGGCGTCAGACCCTCGGCGGGCGTGAGTTCCCGTGCTGGAAGTTCCGCACCATGTGCCGCAACGCCGAGGGGCTGAAGGAGAAACTCGTCGCGGCGAACATCTGCGACGGCCCGCAGTTCTTCATCAAGAACGACCCGCGGCTGCTCCGCGTCGGGCACTTCCTGAGGCGGTACCAGTTGGACGAGCTGCCGCAGTTCTGGAACGTGCTTCTGGGGCACATGAGCGTCGTCGGCCCGCGACCCAGCCCCGACAAGGAGAACCAGTACTGCCCCGTGTGGCGCGAGGCGCGCCTGAGCGTCCGCCCCGGCATCACCGGCCTGTGGCAGGTGCGACGGACGCGCGAGCCCGAAACCGACTTCCAGGAGTGGATCCGCTACGACCTCGAGTACGTCCAGCATGAAAGCTGGCGGCTCGACCTGGCGATCATCTTCAAGACCATCCGGCGCGTCCTGGGCGGCTGAGCCCGCCACCAACTGGCGGCCGGGGTAGGGTGGGGGACCAGGCGGGGGGACAGAGGACGACGAAAATGACGCGACGCGGCAGGAAGCGTGTGGCCCTGGTGCTCATCGCCGGGGTGCTGATGGTCCCCCTCGTTCTGGGCGCGTACATGCTGCGCCAGGCCCAGAAGGAGCGGCTGCTGGCCGAGAAGCGTCAGGAAGGAATGGCCGCGTACCGCGCCCATGACTATGACACGGCGCTGACGAACCTCGCGTACTACGTGCGCCGCCGCGGCGATGATGCCGAGGCCGCTCTGGCCCTGGCCGATGCCCGGCGCCGCCTGCCGATCGAGAACGACAAGCACATCATCACCGCGATCAGCCTTGCTCAGCAGGCTCTGAATGCGTCGCAGGACAAGCGCCCGGCGCTGGAGATGCTGCTGGAGTTGTACGGCGTCGCCGGGTACCTCACCGAGCGGCTGGAGATCGCGGACCACATGCTGGCGCTCGATCCCTCGCACGAAACGGCGCGGCGCGTGCGCATCTCGTGCCTCGCCGCGATGGGGCGCACCGAGCAGGCCCTCGCCTCCGCGCAGGAGATGGCCGCGAAGTTCCCCGACGACATGGAGATGCACCGTCTGGTGCTGGGGCTGATGGAACTGGCCGGTCGCGACCGGTCGCAGATGATCGAGTACGCGAAGGGGCTCTCGGACCGTGCGCCGTCGAGCATGGCGGCGGCGGTGCTCAAGATCGGCGCGATCGCTCGCTTCCATGACCGCGCCGCCGCGATCGAGATGGCCCGAGAGGCGGTCCAACTTGAGCCCGAGAGCATCGCGGTCACCGGCGAGATGCTCCGCCTGCTCGACACTCTGAGCATGGAGGAGGAGGCCGCGGCGCTGCTGGAGCGCGAGGTCGCGTCGCGGCGTCTTGGCCCGGGGATCGCGGTGCTCGCGGCCGAGCGGGCGTGGAAGTCCGGGCGCACGGCCGAGGCCCGGCAGTTCCTCGCCGAGACGTCGATGGAGGACGACGATGCCGCCGGCTGGGCCGCGCTGCTGGAGGCCCAGGAATCCGCCGAGCCCGGCGCGGCGATGAAGGCCCTCGCTTCGCGCAACGGTCCCATCGCCGACTTCTGGCGCGAGACCGTCGCCGCCCAGGCTGCACTGACCGCCAACGACCCCGCCGAGGCCCGCGAGCGTCTGCGCAACGCGGTTGCCGCCCGGCCCGACAGCCTCGTCGCCGAGTTCCTGATGGGCGTTGCGCACGAGCGAGTGGGGGACTGGACCAGCGCCGCGGCCCGGTGGGAGCGCGTGGTCGCGCTGGACCCGGGCTTCCGCGTCGCTCGGATCGCGCTGGTCAACATCCTGCTCCGCAACGGGCGCATCGAAGAAGCCCGCGATCAGGCCCTGCGCGCCGTCAGCGCCCGCGCGGGGCTGCCCGAGGTCTACGCCGTCGCGCGGGCGTTCATCGCCGCCGCGGAGATCGGGCGCGACTTCACCGGCGACGTGCAGCGCGCCGTCGCGGTCCTGGAGGGGATCCAGGGCCGGCCTTCGAGCGATCCGATCGTGCTGCCGCTGCTGGCCCGCGGCTACATGGCGATGGGGCGGACCGCGGCGGCCACCGCCGTGGCGCAGATGATCATCGACGGCAAGGTCAAGCCGGCGACGGAGGACATCATCGCGCTGGCCGCCGCGATGCACCGGCCGCTCCCGCACGTCGCCGAGGCGCTGCTCGACACCGCCGGACACTTGAGCCCGGGCAATCCCGAGGTCGCCTACGCGGTCGCGCTGCGGCGGGCCGAGCAGGGCGAGATCGCGCAGGCCCGCCAGGTTCTCCAGCGCGCCATCAACGAAGCGCCCCCCGAGGCCAAGCCGGCCGCGGAGTTGCAACTGGCCGCGTTCCTCGATCGCGCCGGTGATCCGAACGCCAAGGCGATGCTGGCACGCCTCGCGGCGGCGCACCCGCAGTCCGCCCGTTTCCAACTCGTCCTGCTCGACTCGCAATCCGCGTGGGACGACCAGGATCTCGTCACGGCCGCCATCGCCCGCCTGCGTGCTCTGGCCGGCGAGGGGGGCGAGGTGTGGCGCTTCTACGAGGCCCGGCGCCTGCTCAAGTTCGACCGCACGCCCGCGCAGGCCGCCAAAGCGGTCCAGCACCTGGCCGACCTCATCCGCATCGACCCCAACCACCCCGGCGGCCTGACGCTGATGGCCGACGCGATGCTTCTTCTGGACGACCGGGCCAAGGCGATCGAGTACCTCGCCAAGGTCGTCGACAGCAACCGGGGCAGCGCCTCGCTTTACCCGAGCCTCATCCAACTGCTCCGCGAGGCCGGGCAGACCGACGCGGCCGACCGTCGGCTCGACGAGTTCCTCCGCTTCGGGGACCAGATCCCGATTTCCCTCCGGCGTCAGCGCGGGCAACTGCTGGTGCTCCAGGGCCGGCTCGACGACGCGATGCTGGAGTTCGAGGCGCTCGCGCAGGAAGGCAGCGCCGCCGACAAACTGAACCTCGCCCGTCTGTGCATCCGCCGCGGCGACTCGCAGCGAGCGCACACGCTCCTGGACGAACTCCTCGCGTCCCCCAGCCCGGACCCGCAGGCAATCTTCACCGCCGCCGAGTTCGCGGCGCTGGAGGGGGATCCGGGGCGCGGGCTCGCTCTGCTCGAACGTCTCCCGGCGTCGATGAGCCCGGAGGAGCGGATCGCCCACCGCGCCGGGTTCCTTGCGCGGCACGGCCGCGCCGCGGAAGCGGAGCGTCTTTACACGCAGGCCGCCGCCGAGGGTTCGCCGCGGGCGTGGGCGGATCTGGCTCGCTTCTACATCTCGCAGGGGCGCTACGACGACGCGGACACGGCTGTGAACCGCGGTCTTCAGGCCGCCCCCAACGACCCCGACCTCGTGCGGATGCGCGGGCTGGTCAGGCTCGCCCGGGGGCAGCGTCTCCCCGCCGGCGGGCTCGCGGATGTTGCTTCGCTGGTCATCGGCGAGGGGGACGAGAAGACCCGTGACCGGTTCCTCGAGATCATCCGCACCTACGAGCAGAATCCCGCGGACCGCGAGCGCTACATCGCCAGCCTGCGCCGGTTCACCGAAACGACCCCGACGTTCTACCCCGCGTGGTACTTCCTCGTCGCCGGGCTGATGGAGCAAAGGGACGTGCGCGGCGCGGCCGTCGCGGCCCGCGTCGCCGCTCGCGTGATGCCCTCCGATGCCCGGGCGGCGCGCCTCGCCGTCGCGGCCCTCACGGCCGCCGGCGATACGCGCGAGGCGTACGAGTACGCACGCCAGTGGCAGGAGCGGTCGCTGGGCGACAGTTTCGAGGCCGACTGCACCGCCGCCTATCTCCTGCGCGAACTGGGCCGGCATGGCGAAGCGCTCGACACCCTGCGCCGCTGGACCGAGAAGATCCAGACCGGCGGCGATGCCATGCTCGACCGGCTCGAACTGCTCGCCTCCCTTCTGGCCCACACCGGCGCCGCGGACGAGGCCAATGGGCTCCTCTGGGAGCGCGCCGTCGCTAAGCCCGAGGCGGCCCAGGCGTACATCCGCGTCGGCATGGCGCTGCCCGATGCCTCTCGCCGTCGCGAATGGCTCGGCCGCGCTGAGACCGTCGCTGCCGATCGTCCCGGCGTCCGCCTCCAACTGGCGGAGGCGTGGCACGTGCTGGCGACCGAGACCGGCGAGCGGTCCGACCTGGAGCGCGTCGCCGCGGTCCTCGGCGACGACCCCGCGGCTTACCCCGAGCCGGGCCGGGCTGCCCACATCCTGGCCGCGACGCACGAGGTCCTGGGCGACACGTCCAGCGCGGAGAAGTACTACCGCACGGCCGCGAAGCACCTCCCCGACGACCCACTGATCCTGAACAACCTCGCGTACCTCCTGATCACTTCCGGCGGGTCCGCCGAGGAGGCTCTGAGGTTCGCTGAGCGGGCTGTCGAACTCGGCGGCCGATCTGCCCTGCCACTGGAGTACCGGGCCAGTTGCTTCGACACCCTCGGGGTGGTCCTGCTGAAACTGGACCGGTATCAGGATGCGCTCAAGAGCTTCCGCGACGGGCTGGACCTGTCGCCGACCAACGTCGCCCTACTTATCGGACTTGCCCACGCCCAGGCCGGTGTCGGGCAGTCCACCGCCGCGGCGGCGACTCTCTCACGGATCCGGACGTCCGGTGCATCCGGCTTGCCGCCATCGCTCCAGAAGCGGTACGAAGCCGCGCAGGCGCTGGTGGAAGCCAAAGCCGGCGGCTGAACGTTTGTAAGAGTGATTGTGTTGTAAGTTGAGAGTTTGCAATGGTTTGCGTGTCGGGCTGTGTCCGGCCCGCGACACGTGCACGCCAACGCCACATAACAGTGGCCCAGGCCTTGCTCGGAGCCATTCTCGGTGATACGTTTAGTGCTTGGTGGGAGGGCTGGTTGGCAGACTGCCTCTGGAGTAGCCAGCAGGCCGCCCATGTGGTCGGCGGGGGTAGCACGGTCACTGATCCCGAGTCCGGCCGCGTTGTTCGCAGCCAGGAGGGCATGGATGATCAAGCTGTTCTCGACCGCTGCGGTTGCTGTCGTGTTCGCCGGTGCCTCCACGGCCATGGCCGTGGGCGTCAGCGTCGGTGACTACATCCGCTTCAGCGATGGTCCCGGCACGACGACCACCGAACGTCCCGGTGGCGAGTTCGTCGTCAACGTGCTCCAGTCGGGTGACAGTTTCCGCACGTTCTGCTTGGAGCGGACGGAGAATCTGTTCTTCGGCAACGGCTCGTTTAGCGGGTCGGGCGGCGATCCCACCTTCACCCACCCCTTCGAGGTGACTGGGATCAGCGAGCGTGCGATGTCCGGCGGCCCGGACTTTGACGAGCCGGATGTTGCCGGCGACCCGATCTCCAGCCGGACGGCCTTCCTGTACCAGAACTTCGCTCTCGGGACGCTCGACGGCTACGTCTACGGCGCCGACAACGACCCGGCCCGGATCCGCTCCGCGGATGCCCTGCAGAACGCGATCTGGTTCCTCGAGGACGAGATCGACGACCCCTTCTTCGGCATCACTGATCTGGACACGCAGGCCCTGATCACCCACTTCCTGACGCTCGACATGGGCGACTTCGAGGGCACCGGGTTGGTGCGGGTCCTGAATCTGGTCTACCGGTGGGATGGCCCCGGCGGCACCCAGGGCGGTCACGCCCAGGACGTGCTCGTCCTGATCCCCCTCCCGCATGCGGCCGGCCTCGGGCTGGTCGGCCTGCTCGGCGTTGCCGGCGTGACGTCTCGCCGCCGCCGCTGAGTCGGTTCCTCACATCAGCGATCAGCGAGGGCCCCCGCGGCCCTCGCTGTGTTTTTGCGGGGACCGTGTATCGCGGCTCATCCCCCGCCGGACTGGCGGCCCGGGCGGGCGCTACGCTTCGCTCTGCCGGCCCCGCGTCCGTCCGATAGTCCTTCGGCGCGGTCAAGCCGGCGGCGCGCCGAGCCGATCCTGCTGGCGGCGGCCTGCACGGGGAGTGGGGAGGCGGAGGTACGGGCGATGAAGGGCATCATTCTGGCCGGAGGCCTGGGCACGCGCCTGCGCCCCCTGACGCTCGTCACCAACAAGCACCTGCTGCCGGTCTACGACCGGCCGATGATCTACTACCCCATCCAGTGCCTGCTCAACGCCGGCATCCGCGACATCCTCATCGTGACCGGCGGCGAGCACGCGGGTGATTTCCTCAAACTCCTGCGCAACGGCAAGCACCTGGGGATCAAGCACCTGGAGTATGCCTACCAGGAGGGGGAGGGGGGCATCGCCGACGCCCTGAAACTCGCCGAGGAGTTCGCCGACGGCGAGAAGATCTGCGTCGTCCTGGGCGACAACATCATCGAGAAGAACATCCGCAAGGCCGCCGGGGACTTCTTCAGTCAGGCCTCCGGGGCCAAACTGCTGCTCAAGGAGGTCCCCGACCCGCAGCGCTTCGGCGTCGTGCGCTTCAAGGGCAACTCGTTCGACTCGGGCATCGCCGAGATCGTCGAGAAGCCGGAGAAGGCGCCGTCCAACCTCGCGGTGACCGGGATCTACTTCTACGACTCCGACGTCTTCGAGATCTGCAAGACGCTCAAGCCCTCCAAGCGCAACGAACTGGAGATCACCGACGTCAACAACGCGTACCTGGCCCGCGGCGACCTGACGTACGACATCCTCGAGGGCTGGTGGACCGACGCCGGCACGTTCGAGAGCCTGCACCGCGCCAGCGTGCTTGTGGCGCAGGGCGGGGCGAACCACGTCGATCCCCGTCCCGGCGCCGCTCCCGCGCCGCTGTTCGCGGGCGCTGCCGCCAAGGCCTGAGCGCCCCCTCCCCCCCGGAGCCGCCGTGGCCAGCACACCGGTCCAGCCCAAGTTCCCGCAGATCATGAACGCCGAGCCCGCGGCGGCTTTCGAGGCCGCGCGCGAGGCGTGCGAACCCATCTTCGTGCCCGTTACGCCCTACTGCGACGACCGCGGCTGGTCCATCATGAATCAACTCCAGGGCGTCATGACGCCGGAGGGGCAGGTCAACTACTCCGTGCAGTACCCGGGCGTCATCAAGGCCTGGCACCGCCACGCGAAGCAGACCGACTTCTGGATCTGTCTGATGGGGCATATCAAGGTCGGCGTCTACCGCGAGGAGGATGGGGCGGCGTGGTGCGCCGTCATCGGCGAGAAGCGGCCGGGCGTGATGATCATCCCGCCCCCGCTTTGGCACGGCGCGGCGACCGTCGGCCACGAGCCCGCCGGCCTGTTCTACTACGTCACGCACCGCTACGACGCGGCCGCGCCGGATGAGCAGCGCCGCGCGTGGGACAGCGTCCCGGGGTTCCCGTGGGCGATGCAGCACCGCTGACGATGCGCTGGGACCCCGCCCAGTTCGCCGCCGCGGTGAAGGCCCCGGTGCTGGTCACCGGGGGGGCGGGGATGCTCGGCCGCGCGTGGCGCGAGTTGCTGGCCCGCGCGGGCGTGGAGCACCACGCGGCGGACGTGGGCGAGATCGACATCCGGTCGGAGGCGAGCGTCGCGGTCATCGCGAGCGGGCCGTGGCGAACGGTCATCAACTGTGCCGCATGGACCAATGTGGACGGCGCCGAGGCCGACGAGGCCGCAGCGGCTGAGGTCAACGCCCGGGGCGTCGAGTGGCTGGCCGATGCCTGCCTCGTGCGCGGCGCCCTGCTGGTGCACTACAGCACCGATTACGTCTTCAACGGACAAGCCTCGACGCCGTATCCGACCGACCACCCGCGCGACCCGGTCAACGCCTACGGCCGCGGCAAGGCCGCTGGCGAGGAGGCGCTCGAGCGGTCAGGCGCCCAGCACCTGCTGATCCGGACCAGTTGGCTCTACGCCCCCTGGGGCAACAATTTCGTCCGCACCATCGCCCGTCTCGCCCGCGAGAAGCCGTCGCTGCGCGTCGTGAACGACCAGCGTGGCCGCCCGACCTCCGCCGAGCACCTGGCGCAGGCGACCTCGGCCCTCATCGCCGCCGGCGCCCGCGGCACGCTGCACGTCACCGACGGGGGCGAGTGCACGTGGTTTGATTTCGCCGCCGAGATCGTGCGTCTGATCGGCTCGTCGTGCCGGGTCGAGCCGTGCACCACTGCCGAGTTTCCGCGGCCCGCGAAGCGTCCGGCGTACAGCGTGCTGGACATCAGCCAGACCGAGGCGAAGATCGGCCCGATGCCGCCGTGGCAGGAGAACCTGCGCGGCGTCGTCAGCCGGCTGGAACCGTGACCCGAGGGAGACCCCGCGTGCCCACCTTCACTCACCTTCTCGTCACCGGCGGGGCCGGCTTCATCGGCTCCAACTTCGTGCGGATGGTCCTGCGGGACCGTCCTGGCGTCCGCGTCACGAACCTCGACAAACTCACCTATTCCGGCAACCTCGAGAATCTCACGGAGGTCGAGAACGACCCTCGGTACCGCTTCGTCAAGGGCGACATCTGCGACGCTCAGACAGTCGCCCGGTTGATCGACGAGTGCGACGCCGTCGTCCACTTCGCGGCCGAGAGCCACGTGGACCGCTCGATCATGGACTCGCGGCCGTTCATCGACGCGAACGTCGTCGGCACGCAGGTGCTCTTGGACGCCGTCCGCCGCAGCAAAGCCGCCGGCAAGGACCGGCGGATGGTCTACGTGAGCACCGATGAGGTCTACGGGTCTCTCCCGCTGGATCGCCCCGACCTGAAGTTCACCGAAGAAACGCCGCTCCAGGCCAACAGCCCCTACGCCGCGAGCAAGGCCGCGGCCGACCTGCTCGCCCGCGCGTACCACCACACGTTCGGGCTCGACGTCCTGACTACCCGGTGCTCGAATAACTTCGGTCCGTACCAGTTCCCCGAGAAGGTCATCCCGCTGTTTGTCACCAACCTCATCGAGGGCCAGCCGGTCCCCCTGTACGGCGACGGGAAGAACGTCCGCGACTGGCTGCACGTGGACGATCACTGCGAGGCGATCCTCGCCGTGCTTGAGCGGGGCCGCTCGGGCGAGGTCTACAACATCGGCGGCAACAACGAGCGGTCCAACCTCGAACTCACGCACATGATCCTCAAGATCATGGGCAAGGGCCCGGAGATGATCCGCCACGTCCCCGACCGCCCGGGCCACGACCGCCGCTACGCGATCGACGCGTCGAAGATCGAGCGAGAACTCGGCTGGCGGCCGACGCGCTCGGCCTGGCCGGCAGCGCTGGAGGCCACCGTCCGCTGGTACGTCGAGCATCCGCAGTGGTGGCGGCGCGTCAAGAGCGGCGAGTACCGCGAGTACTACGCGAAGCAGTACGCCACGATGGCGCAGTAAGCCTCTGCGGACGGAACGAGTGGGGGGGGCGCAACACTCCCTACCATCCCGTTGCATGCCTCACGTCGCCGTCATCGACAACTACGACTCCTTCACGTACAACCTCGTGCAGGCCCTGCTGGCGCTCGGCGGCGGCGTCCGCGTCGATGTCTTCCGCAACGATGCCATCACGGTCGCCGGGCTGCTCGGACTGGCCCCGACGCACCTGGTCATCTCCCCCGGCCCCGGCGGCCCGCGCGACGCGGGCGTGTCGATGGACGCGATCCTCGCCCTCGGTGGCGAGGGCCGTGCGGCGGTCCTGGGCGTCTGCCTCGGGCACCAGGCCATGGCAGAGGCCTTCGGCGGCGGTGTCACGCGAGCCGCGCGGCTCATGCACGGCAAGCCCTCGTCCGTTCTTCACGACGGCCGCGGCGTTTTCGAGGGTCTCCCGAGTCCGATCGAAGCCGGCCGCTATCACTCGCTGATCGTCGATGAGGCGGGCGTGCCGCCCGGGTTCATCATCACGGCCCGCACGCGCGAGGGCGAGGTCATGGGCATGCGGCACGCAACCCTGCCGATCGAAGGTGTGCAGTTCCATCCCGAAAGTGTGCTGACGCCCCACGGCCCGCGCATGCTGGCCAACTTCCTCGCGATGCGGGCCCCCGTGGGCTACCGCGAGCCGGCGGCGGTACGGTAGACGAACACGCCCGCCGCGGCCCCCACGACCACGTCCGGCCGCCCGTCGCCGTCCACGTCGCCGACGGCGACCGACGAAGCCTTCTCCTCGAACCACGTCTGTGCGCCGAGCGTGATCTCCGCCGGCGCGGCGAAGCCGGCGGCGACGGCCTCGCCGTCCGACGCCGAGCCGAGCAACGTCAGCCCGTGCCCCCACCGCGTCGCGACGGCCAGGTCCGGTTTCCCGTCGCCCGTCAGGTCCGCCGCCGCGATCCCAAGCGGCGCGATCCCGCAGTGCGGGCGGGATGCTTCGAACCGGCCGCCGCGGCTGTGCAGCACGAGCACGCGGTCCATTTGTCCCTCGGTCACGGCAATGTCCAGTGCGCCGTCCCCGTCGAGGTCCGCAACCGTCAGAGCCAGCGGCTCCAGCGCCTCGCCGATCCGCGCCGCTTCGCCGAACACTGTCCCTTGCGGCGAACCCTGAGCCAGCCACACGGCGTTCGTGGCCGGGTCAGTGATGACCAGGTCCGCCGCGCCATCGCCGGTGACGTCGGCGAGCGTCGCTGCCGCGGGCCAGCCCGGTACGGTGACAGCCGTGATCCGCCGCCACGTCCCGCTCTCGTCCGCAAGAACGACCACGGCACGTGCCTCCGGGCACGACGCAACAAGCAGACGTTGTTCGCCAGCCGATCCGATCGCCACATGCCGCGCGGGCGAGGGAAGCGGTGTCGTCGCAACCTGACCCGAAGCCAGATCGACCAGCGCAAGCGCCGGCAGCCCGGCGAGCGCCGCTGCCACCGTCCGCCCTTGAAGTGCAGCGAGCGACGCGGCGGGCGCCGGCAGCGCAACGTCGCGTGCCGCGCCGTCAGTGTCGAAGACCACGAGCGCCGGTCGCCCCGCCGGCGCTGCAACGATCGCCGCGGTACCGCTCGCATTCGGCTCGCAGACCGCGACAGCCGCAACCGCTTCCCCGATCAGCAGCCGCGTCGGCGGCGCCAGCATCCATTCCGGCGTCGGCGGGTACGGCACCAGTTCCGGCGGAGGCAGCGGTGGTGGGTTGGGCGTCCCATCCGGAATGCGGGGCCGGTATGCCTCCAGCAACCACACGCGCCGGCCTGCAAAGTGCTTCCGCAACTGTGCCGCCGCAGCGCTGTCGAGTTCGCGTGCCCACACAACGCGCTGGGCATCGATGTCGGACCCGTTGTACACCCACTCCTCGTGCGGCGTGTACTCGCGGCCGTGGCGGAGGATCACGAGGTGGTCGCCGCCCTTGGCCTTCAGGTCGGCAATCATCCGCTCCCGCGCCATCCACCACCCGTCGCCGCCGAGGACGACCGGCACAAGCACGCCCAGCGCCGCGACCGAGACCCCCTGCGCCGCCAGCCCCGCGCGGAGCAGCCGCCGCGCCCGCGGCCCGGCCTCCGCCAGCCGCCGGCTTCCCTCGACGATCAGCAGCACCACCAGCGGCGCGGCGGGCGCGAGGTAATGCGGGTTGAACCACACGCACAGCAGCGACCCCGCGAGGCACCACAGCAGTGCCGTCCCCGCGAACGCGGTCCACCAATCCCGACCGCCGCCTCGCCGGCGCAGCACCAGGCCCAGCGCCAGCGTCCCCAGCGCCGGCCCGAAGTAGAACCCGTTCCACACCCCGACCTTGTGCAGGGCGAACTTTGCAACGCCGTACGCGCCGGTCTGCCGCTCGGCGAGGCTTCGCTCCCAGCCCGCGTAGAAGTCGCGGAGTTTGCGGTCGCGGTACTCCTTCTCGGGCGGGTCATCCTGCCAGAGGAACAGCGGCGTGGCGCCGTACTGGTCGTTGTGCGCCTGGTACGGCATCCTGAGCGCATGGCCCGTGACCGCGCGGTTGTGCTCCATCATCCCCGCGCTCGCGAGGGTCAGCACGACGCACGCCGGCGCCACGACATTTCTCAGCGACGTCCCAATCGACGGCCGGCGCGGCCCGAGCAGCCCCACAGCCAGCGCTGCCGCGGCGGGGAGGCTCGCGACCAGCCCTTCATACGGCCGCGAGTTCGCGAGGACGGCGAGGCCGAGGGCCATAAGCACCGCGTCCCGCGCCAGCGGACGGGCGCCCGCGCCGACGATCCGCCCGACGCCGCCGAAGAGCAGCGCCCCGCCGAGCATCGCCATCTGCCCGCCCCAGAACCCCTGCGCCCACCAGCCGAGCACTCCCGGGTGCGTTGCCGCCAGCACGCCGCCCAAGAGCGCCCACCGCTGCGGCACGAACGCGTACAGCATCCAGCACACTGCTGCGCACGCCGCCGCGACGCCCAGCCACACGCCGACGACCGGTTCGCCGGTGAGCACGATCCCCAGCGCCAGGCTCAGGGCCTGCATCGGCGGGTACTTCGACGTGTACGTCGGCCGCTGGAGGACGTGCTCGGTCTCGAAATGCGGCCAGAGCGGGTGCGTCGGGTTGGTCAGCCGTCCGGCGGCGAACGTTTCCGCGGCCAGCAGGTAACTGAACTCGTCCTGCACCCGCGGCACCGGCCAGCGCACCAGCGATAGGCCCGTGCTGAGCCCCAGCGCCAGCGCAAACGTCAGCGCCACCGCCTTCGCCCGCGACTGGGCCAGCCGGTCCCACGCCACGAGCCACCGGGGCGGGGCCTCCGTTCCGCGTCGGGCTGCAAGCCACGCCCCGAGCAGCGCCAGCGCCTGCACGCCGGCCAGCAGCAGGAAGAGCGTCGCGAGCGGGTCCTTTTCGAGCATGCGCGTCGTAGGTTCCGGCGTCGGTCGAAGGAGTGGGGGGGAGTGAGTGGGGGAGGGGGGGTCAGCGGCGGCGGATCGTCAGGATCCCGATGAAGCAACTGCTCAGCACCGCCTGCACGCCCAGGGCCGTCAGCGTCACGCCGGGGATGACCAGCCGCATCGTCCGCCGGTAGTCCAGGTCGCCGAAGTGGACCGACCCCCACTGCCATACGGCCACGGCGACCATCGCCAGCCCCACGAGCAGCACGATCGCCCCCGCGATCAGCCCTCGCTCCAGTGTCAGCATCGGCAGCAGTCGCGCCGCCGGCGCCGACCGCGGCACCAGCCCCTCCGACTGCGCGAACGTCTGCGTGAGCACCGCGAACGCCACGGCCTGGAACCCGACCAGCACCGCCGCCGCGGCGACCAGCAGCGTGTGCACGTCCAGCGTCACGCCCCCGACCGTCCGCGGTCCCGGCAGCAGCCACGCCCCCAGCAGCACGCCGAGCGCCAGCAGCGCCAGCCCGGGGTAGAAGAACAGGTACCGCGGGCTGTACACGAGCATGAATCGCAGGTGCCGCCACCCATCGCGCCAGCGGCGCAGGTGCGGCGGGCGGCCGCGGCCGTCGGGCGAGAGTGTCGTCGGCACCTCCGCCACGCGCATTCCCAGCAGCGACGCCTTGACGACCATCTCGCTGGCGAACTCCATCCCGGTCGTCCGCAGGTCCATCCGCTGCGCGGCCGCTTTGGAGAACCCTCGCAGCCCGCAGTGGAAGTCGCCCACCTTCGTGCGGAACAGGACCTTCCCGACGGCCGACAGCACCGGGTTGCCCACGTACCGGTTGAGCCACGGCATCGCCCCGGGCTGGATGCCCCCGGCGAAGCGGTTGCCCATGACCAGGTCGTTCCCGTCGCGCAGCGAGCGGATGAACGGCGTCAGGTTGGCGAAGTCGTAACTGTCGTCCGCGTCCCCCATGATGATGTACCGCCCGCGGGCGGCGTTGATCCCGCCCAGCAGGGCCGCGCCGTAGCCGCGGACCGGCACGTCAACCACCCTTGCCCCCAGTGAGCGGGCGATCTCCTGCGACCCGTCCGTGCTGCCGTTGTCGGCGACGATGATCTCGGCCGTCACGCCGCCGGCGGCGAGGCAGTCGCGGGCTTTGGTGATGCACGCCGCGAGCGTCCGGGCCTCGTTGAGGCACGGCATGACCACGGAGACCTCCGGCTCGGCAGCCTCGGGCTCCCCGACGGCGCCCGCGAGGGGCGCGGGGGATCGCTGCACGACGGTGATCGTGGGTCCCCCCTCGACCCCGCTCTCGCGCTGGTGCGCGGCAACGGCCTGCGCATCGCTCATCCACGGTCCTCGGCTCGCCGCGGGTGTGGCCCCGCGGCTGCCGGAGTATACCCGGGCCCGCCGAATGCCCCTGAAACCGCCGCTGCGGCGGAAGGGGCGCGACCGGGAACGCGGGAATGTCCGGGTTCGTCGCCCAGGCCGAACTGGGCAGCGAGTCAGTTCGCAGATGGACCCATTATTGGGGTAAATCACCGATCGCCCTGCACGTGCCGCCAGTCAGTCCGGGAACCACAGCCAGCCCGGACGCCGTCGCCGGTCCGGTCGTCGGTCGATCACCGGCCTTGGCCAGGCGCCTGCCGCCGGGGCGTTCGACACGCCCCGAGGGGCTTGTGCCCGTCCAAGCGGGCCCCGCTTCCCTCTCCGGGCCACCCACCGCCCAGCGGGCTGCTACGCCGCCTCCAGCCACCGTCCGATAGGCGGAGGCCGGACCGCTGCCGCGGCTCCGCGGGTGCCGGCTCCCGAGGCCCCCGGGTATCCTCATGAACCCCCGCCGTCGCGGCGGGGGGGGAAGCGCCTCGGCGAGACCGACTCCGTGGAGACCGACCGGCACGCCGTCCTGAAGCGCCTGGCCGCGATGTTCCTGCACGCCCAGGGATGCCGCGCGATCGCCACCGAGGTACGCTGCCCCGCCTCCCGCTACCGCGCCGACGTTGCCGGCTACCTCGACCGCCTCAGCCCCCGTCGCCGGGCCCGAGACGCCGCCGCCCCGCCCGAACCCGCCGGCCCCCTCCAGCGCGGCGAGCGCCCCAAGACCATCATCATCGAGTGCAAGCAGACCCGCGCCGACTTCCTCCGCGACACGGCCGAGACCGACCGCTTGCTCCGCGAGCGTGCCCGCCTCGAGGCCCAGCGCATCGAGTTCGAGGAGCACCGCATCAAGCCGGCCGAGCCGCAACTCCGCCGCTCGGGCACGTACCTCTTCGGCGAACTGGAGGAGTGGGACTTCGAAGCCACCCGCCTGCCGACCTATCGCCGCATCCTGGCGGCTCTCCGCGCGATCGACGCACAACTCTATGGCCAGACCAAGTTCTTCCTGATGAGCCGCTACCGCCTGGCGGACTACCTGTTCCTCATGGCCCCGGCCGGGATGATCCGCCGGCGCGAACTCCCCGTCGGCTGGGGGCTGCTGGAGTGTCCCGCCCGGTGGCTCGCCCGTGCCGCGGCGGGGAAGGTCCGCCCCGGCCGCGACGAGGAGCCGGTGCCGATCCACGTCACGGTGCCCCCCTTTGAGCGGCCCAGCAAGCCCGAGTTCCAAGCCCGCCTGCTCCGCAACATCGCGGCCGCGGCCACGCGGGCCTGGCTGACGGCCCCCGGGTCCACGCTCGCTCCCGAGCCCGCCCCGCCGCCCGCGAAGCCCACCCGTGTGCGGCGCCCCGCGGCCGCCGTCCGTTCCACCGGCCTGCTCTTCTGACCCGCCCGAGTGGGGGAGGCCGCGGGTTCTCGGACGCCCGTCGGCCTATGCCATCTGCGTGGCCCGCGCAAGCCCTCCCGGCCGTGCCGTCCGCACCGGCCTCTGGAGTCCCCCGCTCCGGGGGTCGATGCTGGGGGAGTCGGACGGGCAGGGAAGCCCGGTCCCACCATGAACCAGATCCGTAGGGCCGCGGCCATCCATGAACGCCAAGCAGACCATCCTCGTGGTGGACGACGAGATGCACATTGCGCACGTCGTCTCCCTCAAGCTCGAACAGGCCGGGCTCCGCGTCGTCACGGCGTCGGACGGCGAGGAGGCCTTCGAGGCCGCGGTGCGCGAGCGTCCCGACCTAGTCGTTACCGACTTCCAGATGCCCGTGATGACCGGCCTTGAACTGAGTTGGAAACTTCGCGAGCACCCCGCCACGGCCCACATCCCGGTCCTGGTCGTCACCGCCCGCGGCCACCTGCTCACCGACGAGGACCTGGCTCGCACCAACGTCAAGGCCGTGATGTGCAAGCCCTTCAGCCCGCGTCATCTGCTTGAGAAGGTGCGAGAACTGCTTGGCGAGTCCGCCGGCACCGTCGGCGGCATCGGCGGAGGGCCGGTCGGTGGCGCCGGCGCGGTGGCGGCGTGAGCCCCAACTCGCCGCAACCCGTTCCCACACCCGACATGAGCGCTCTCGAGGCGCTCCTGGACCGATGCACGAATCTGGGCCTGCCCGCGTGGCTCTTCGACGCCTCCGGGAACCTGCTCCGCGGCCCCGCCCCCGACGGCCCCGCCGGCGTATGGGCCGACCTGCCGGGCGTGCGGGCCATGGTCACGGCCGCGGCGACCACGCGCCTCGCGGCCCGGTCGGGCGGCGAGTTTGATGCCGCTGCCGTTGAACTCTTCCCCGCTTGCACGCTGGTCCTTCTCCGCCAGGGGCAGGGCCGGCGCTGCGCCGGGCTTGTCGCCGCGGTGATCCTCCAGCGCGACGCCATTGATCTTCCGGAGTTCGCCGCCTCCTGCCGCGGCGGAGACGTGAGCCTCGACGAGGCCAGGCGCAGCGCCGCCGCGGCCGCGGCCGAGGGCCCGCGCGAGGCCGAGCGGCTCTGCACTGCCCTGGGCTGGATGGGCGCGGACCTGGGCTCGCTGTCGCGCGAGAGCCGCTCGGTCAAGGAGTTCAGCGTCCAACTCTCCGAGATGTACGAAGAGATCGGCCTGCTCTACCGTCTCGGCCGATCGATGAACCACCTGACGAATCCTGACGAGTTCGTCATCATCACCTGCGACGAACTGGCCAAGACGCTCCCCTTCACGTGGATCGCCGCCAAGTTCGGCAACATGGCCCAGGTCGTCCCCACGCTGGCCGGGCGGCTGTTCGTCGCTGGCACGCTCCCGTGCCCGGCCCGCCCGCTCGATGCGCAGGCCAACCTCGTGCTCGGCACGCTCGTCCACGACCGCTGGCGGCTGGTTCCCGACGGCGGCGGCCCGGGGAGCCAACTCGCCGCCCTCGCCGGCGGCCCTGTGCTGGTCCACCCCGTCTCGCGCGACGGCTTGGTCATCGGCGCCATTCTCGCCGGCGGCAAGCGCGGCCCGGACCCGGAGATCACCAGTTTCGAGACCCAACTCCTCGACGCCGCGGCCGGTTATCTCTCCGTTTTCGCCGAGAACGCCGGCCTTTACGCCGACCAGGAGGCGCTGTTCATGGGCACGCTCCAGGCCCTCACGGCGGCGATCGACGCCAAGGACCGCTACACCTGCGGCCACTCCGAGCGCGTCGCCCACGTCGCCCACGAACTCGCCCTCGCCTCTGGTCTGCCGCCGGCCTTCGCCGCCCGCGTCCGCATCTCCGGCCTGCTCCACGACGTCGGCAAGATCGGCGTCCCCGAAGCGGTGCTTACCAAGCCCGGCCGCCTCACCGACGACGAGTTCCACCTCATCAAACTCCACCCGACGATCGGCCACCGCATCCTCAAGGACATCCCGCAACTCCAGGACGTCCTCCCCGGCGTCCTGCACCACCACGAGCGCTGGGACGGCGGCGGCTACCCCACGGGTCTCGCCGGCGAGCAGATCCCGCTGATCGCCCGCCTGCTGGCCGTCGCGGATGCGTTCGACGCGATGAGTTCCACCCGCTCCTACCGCGCCGCCATGCCGCGCGAGCGCGTCCTGACCGAAATCGCTCGCTCCGCCGGCAATCAACTCGACCCCGATCTGGCCGCTACCTTCGCGCGCCTGGATCTCACCGAGTATGACCGCATGGTCAAACGCCACCGGGCGGTGCTGCGCGTGGCGGCGTGACACGGCGACCATGAGTGAACCTTCATCGCCTTCCCACCCTCCGCCTGCGAGCCGGGGGAGCCCCGGCTTTCAGGAGTGGATCGGAACACTGGATGCTCGGTGCGATCGGGTGGGGGGAGGTGCGGGGCGAACAGATCCGGGCCCAGCGGGTGCGGGTTGTGGACGACGAGGACCGCGTGCGTTCCTCGCTGACGTTGCTTACCGCATCATGGCCGGGCTTCAAGACGACCTCGCTCAGCATGTCGTTGCGACCGCCCGGACGTGGTCCCGGTGTGCGGGCGTTTGTGCA
>CALAFV010000286.1 GCA_937891445.1 uncultured Phycisphaerales bacterium
CATCTCCGCCTTCCTCACCGCCTGGCTCAGCGCCGTGACCGAAGGCTGCTGATCC
This sequence comes from uncultured Phycisphaerales bacterium, assembly GCA_937891445.1. Taxonomy (GTDB): domain Bacteria; phylum Planctomycetota; class Phycisphaerae; order Phycisphaerales; family UBA1924; genus CALAFV01. Next base: position 56 of record CALAFV010000286.1, read on the forward strand.
CATCCTCCGGCGGCGTGCCATACCCGCCACCATTTCCCCGAGGCGCGACAGGGCGCGGGGCCGGGCCGAGCGCACGTGGCCCGGCCTCCGCGCCCGATACACGAAAGAGAGAGCCACTGTGTTCACCATGACCATCAGCACCCGATTCCGTGCCGTGCTCGCGGGTGTCGGCGCGTTCGTCGCCGCGACGGCCGCGACGCCGGCACACGCCCAGTGCGAGCCCCGCTGGACCCCGCTCTTCGGCGAAGCCCCCGGCACCAACGGCAGCATCGAAACCTCGATCGTCTTCGACGACGGGACCGGCCCCGCCCTCTACGTCGCCGGCGAGTTCACCCGCGCCGGCGGCATCGTGGCCAACCGGATCGCCAAGTGGGACGGCGTCCGCTGGTCGCCCCTGGGCTCCGGCATGGACATCCAGACCGTCAACTGCCTCGCCGTCTTCGACGACGGCGACGGCCCCGCCCTCTACGCCGGCGGCTCCTTCGCTCAGGCCGGCGATGTGCAGGTCAACGGCATCGCCCGCTGGGACGGCTCCGCGTGGCACCCCGTCGGCTTCGGCGACACCGTCGGCGTCAGCGGCTTCGTGCACTCGATGGCCGTCTTCGACGACGGCACAGGCCCGGCGCTCTACGTCGGCGGCTTCTTCAGCGCCGCCGGCGGCGTCCCCGCCATGCGCATCGCCAAGTGGGACGGCCAGAACTGGTCCGCTGTCGGCCAGGGCATGAGCGGCGGCGCCGGCGGGCAGGTCCGCGCCTTGCAAGTCTGGGACGACGGGACCGGCCCCGCCCTCTACGCCGCGGGCTCCTTCCTCGAGGCCGACGGCGCCGTCGTCAACCGCATCGCCAAGTGGACCGGCACGGCCTGGGTCGGCCTCGGCGGCGGCATGAACACCCACATCTGGGACCTGGAAGTGTGGGACGACGGCAGTGGGGCGGGGCCGTGCCTCTACGCCGCCGGCGAGTTCATCACCGCCGGCGGCGTGACGGTCAACCGCATCGCCCGCTGGGACGGCTCCACCTGGACGCCCCTCGGCACGGGCATGAACGGCGTCGTCCGCGCCCTGACGGTCTTCGACGACGCCGGCCCCGGCGGCCCCGCGCTCATCGCCGCCGGCGACTTCACCTCCGCCGGCGGCGTCACCGTCAACCGCATCGCCAAGTGGGACGGGACCTCCTGGTCCCCCTTCACCGCCGGCGCCAACGGTCCCCTCAAGACTCTCGCCGTCTACGACGACGGCTCCGGCGCCGGCCCCGCGCTGCACGCCGCGGGCTCGTTCGTCGGCGTTGGCCTCGGCTTGGTGATGGACAACATCGTTAAGTGGAACGAGACCCGCGATGCGTGGGACCCGCTCGGCCGCGGCCTGGGCAACGCCGTCCTCGCGCTGGAGATCCACGACGACGGCGCCGGCCCCGCGATGTACGCCGCCGGCCGCTTCGTCACCGCCCACGGCACCCCGCTCCTCCGCGCCGCGAAGTGGAACGGCCCCGACGTCGGCTGGACCGGCCTCGGCGGCGGTGTCACCGGCGGCACCGTGATCTACGACCTCCAGTCCTTCGATGATGGCTCGGGCCCCGCGCTCTTCGCCGTCGGCGACTTCACCACCATCGGCGGCAACTCGATCAGCCGCGTCGCGAAGTGGGACGGCTCCTCCTGGCTGCCCCTCGGCTCCGGCGTCAACTCCGTCGCGTATGCCCTGGCCGTCTACGACGACGGCTCCGGCCCCGCTCTCTACGTCGCCGGCCAGTTCGTCACCGCCGGCGGCATCACCGTCAACCGCATCGCCAAGTGGGACGGCGCCGCGTGGTCGCCCCTTGGCCCGCCGGACAACCCCGGCGTCAACAACACCATCAGCGTCATGACCGTCTTCGACGACGGCGCCGGCCCGGCCCTCTACGTCGCGGGCGCCTTCACCGCTGCCGGCAGCGTCCCCGCCATGCGCATCGCCAAATGGGACGGCCAGAACTGGTCCCCCCTCGGCGGCGAGGGTGCCGGCCTCGACCGCCTCGTCGAATCCCTCTGCGTCTATGACGACGGCGACGGCCCTGCCCTCTACGTCGGCGGCGACTTCTCCTTCGCAGGCGGCGTCCCCGCACGCCACATCGCCAAGTGGGACGGCGTCTCCTGGTCTTCCGTCGGCGGCGGCATGAACCACGTCGTCTCCGCGATGGCCGTCTACGACGACGGCTCCGGCCCCGCCCTCTTCTGCGGCGGCGTCTTCACCGAGGCCGGCGGCCAGCCTGCCAACTACATTGCCAAGTGGGACGGCTCCACGTGGACCAACCTCGGCGAAGACACCAGCGGCATCGTCAGCGCCCTGCTCGTCTTCGACGACGGTCTCGGCGACGGCGACGGCCCCGCTCTCTTCGTCGGCGGCTCGTTCATCGCCCAGCCCGGCGGCGACAGTTACATCGCCCGCTACCAGGGGTGCGCCGGCGGAGCCTGCCCCGCCGACTGGAACGGCGACGGCCAGATCAACTCGACCGACATCAGCGCCTTCCTCACCGCCTGGCTCGCCTCGATCAACGACGGCACGCTCGACGCCGACTTCAACGCCGACGGCGCGGTCAACTCCACCGACATCAGTGCGTTCCTGACGGCCTGGCTCCAGGCTCTTCAGACCGGTTGTTGACACGCTCCTGCGCTGGCTGTGCCGCGTGGCCCCGCCAGCGACTCCTCGACCGCCGCGACGGCCCCACCGGCGCGGTGGTTTTCTTTTGGTCCAGGCCCGCCGCCGCGCGCTCCCGCGGTATCCCTCCCCGCCAATGCGTGCCGGCGCGGGAGGGTTCTTCTTTGCGCGCTACGAACCCTGTCGCTCTCCGAACACCCCCGGAAGCCCCTGGCTCCCGAAGCCGTTCGCGAGCGAAACACGGTCCGACTCGGATTATCTATTGTGCAAATGCTCGCACAAGGCGCTGCCCTGCGGTAGTCTGGACGTCCCCATGCCGGGGCCAAGGTCGCACCCGGTGGTACGCACCCGCGGGGGCGGGGGAGACGGAGGATGCCCATGTCGGCTCGTTGTCCATGCTCCGCCATCACGTTCCTGACGCTCACGTCCGCGTCGCTGACGCTGACGGCCTACGCCGCCCCGCCGGCTGACGCACAACTCCCCGCCGGCTCGTACATGACCGAGCGTACCCCGGCGCCGCGCGACGCGAGCGGCTTCAGCGCCCGCCCCGCGCGTCGTCCCGCCGATGCCCAGCCGCGTCCCGCCGACGGCGGCCTCCGCGGCAACCCGAACTGGTTCCCCTTCGGCCCCTCCGGCGCCGACGCCCAGAGCATCGCCGTTTCGCCGACCGTCCCCAACCTCGTGCTCGCCGGCATCTCCAACGTCTTCGGCGGCGGCGGCCTCTACCGCTCCACCGACAACGGCGCCAACTGGTCGCTGACGACCGGCACCGGCAACAACGGCATCAACAAGATCGTCTTCGCCTCCGACGGCTCCGCCTGGGCCGCGGCCGGCCTCGGCGGTCTGTTCACCAGCACCGACGACGGCCAGACCTGGACCGAGGTCGTCATCCCCGCGAGCGACCCCATCATCGAGACCGTCGCCGTTGATCCCAGCAACCCCTCCGTGGTCTGGGTCGGCCTGGGGCAGTACTTCGGCGGCACGAGCACGCAGGTCCTCCTTCGCTCCACCGACGGCGGCGTCTCCTGGGAGGACGTCTCGCCCCCCGTCACGACCGGCATGGGCGCGACCGTCGTCGCCGTTGACCCCGCCAACTCGCAGCGCGTCTACGCCGCCTTCACCGGCAACTTCGGCATCGGCAACGACCTCTGGTACACCACCGACGGCGGCGTCACCTGGAACGAGATCAGCGCCGGCATCAACGACAACATCATCAACGACATCGAGTACGGCCCCGACGGCACCGTCTACATCGCCGGCGGCCAGGACTTCGGCTCGTACTTCCTCGGCCTGGTCAGCACCTCCGACAACGGCGCCAGTTGGACCGACTACAGCAGTTTCTGGCCCAGCCGCTCGGCCCGCTCCGTCGCCATCGACCCCGCCAATCCGCAGCACATCATCGTGGGCACCACGCAGGCCGGCGCCGTGCGCACCACCGACGGCGGCACGACCTGGACCTACAGCACCGGCGGCACCGGCTCTTACCAGGTCAACGACGTCGCCTTTGTCCCCGGCTCCTCCACCGTCTTCCTCGGCATGGGCTCCCTCGCCGTCTTCCGTTCCACGGACGGCGGCGCGACCTACTCCTCCTCCGCGGGCGGCATCAGCAGCCTCGAACTGACCAGTTTCGCCGTCAACCCGCTCGACCCCAACGAGATCGCCGCCTCCTACGTCGGCCTCAACGACGGCGGCATCTTCATCTCCACCGACGGCGGCCAGACCTGGACCCTCTCCAATGCCCCGCTGCCCCGCTGGCAGCACGTCTACTTCGGCCCCGACGGCACCCTCTACGGCACGCACGACGGCCCCTTCGGCCGCGCCGACGACGGCCTCTGGCGCCGCAACGCCGACGGCACCTGGAGCCGCATGGGCCCCGGCGCGCCCGGCGCTCCGTGGGAGGACATCGGCCTGGCCGTCGCCGCCACCCCCGGCCCCAACCCCGTGATCCTCTTCGGCGGCTACAAGAACGGCTCCCCGTGGGGCGCCCGCATCTGGAGTTTCAACCGCGACGGCACCGGCACGTGGCAACTTGAGCACGAGGGCGTCTTCCCCTTCGAGCAGGTCAACTCCCTCCTCTGGGTCGGCGGCAGCGGCCCCGTGGCCCTTGCCGGCATCGTTCTCTTCGGCGTCGAGGGCGGCAGCGGCCAACTCCTGCGCTCCACGGATATGGGTGACACCTGGAACAACTCCGAGTCCGGCATCCCCACCGGCTGGAACATCTGGGACATCAACCAGGGCCCGCAGGACGACCAGACCGTCTACGCCTCCGCCAGCGGCAACACCGGCCAGTTCCCCGCCGGCATCGTCAAGAGCACCGACGGCGGCCAGACCTGGAACCTCCAGGGCTCCAACTTCACCTTCCGCACCTTCTGCGTGGACCCCGTCGAGGAGGGCGTGATCTACGGCGCCGATCCCTTCAACTCCGCAGGCCCCGAGCGCTCCACCGACGACGGCTTCTCCTTCGCGCCCTTCAACACCGGCTTCCTCCCCGGCCGCGCTGTCCGCGACCTGGTCTACGGCGGCGTCCGCAACTCGCAGCGCTGGCTCCTCGCCGCGACCAGTTCCGGCGGCTTCGCCACCTCCCTCGGCGGCATCCCCTGCCCCGCCGACTGGGACGGCAACGGCACGGTCAACTCCACGGACATCTCCGCCTTCCTCACCTCTTGGCTCGACAGCCTGAACCAGGGCAACCTCAACGCCGACTTCGACGGCAACGGCA
>CALAFV010000287.1 GCA_937891445.1 uncultured Phycisphaerales bacterium
TCCGTTGCGGAAGCCGGAGGTGGCGGTCTGCCGCGCGTGGCGGCAACTGCTGATCGGGGAGCCGCTGAACGACCGGGCGCGGTTCAATGTCTGCTTCAACGAGCCGTACAAGGGGACGGAAGACGGCCTGACGACCTATTTGCGGTCGAAGTTCCCCGCCTCGCGCTACGCCGGCATCGAACTGGAGGTCAACCAACGCTTCCCGCGGCGCGGCGGGAGGATGTGGAACCGGCTCCGCAGCCGGATCGTGGGCAGCGCGTACCTGGCGATCTGCGAGGTGGCCGACCCGGCCTGATTGCGGGCCGCGCTCTCACGGCCGGTCGCGGTACTTCTCGGCCTCCTCGGGCCGGCCCGTCGCGGCGTACAGGTCCGCGAGGGCCTTGCGGCAGTCGGCGAGGGGTTGCTTTGCCGCCGGCCTCACCTGGCCGCCGTCGGCCGGGGCCAGAGCCGCGTGCGCGGCAAGGAGTTCGGCCTCCGCTTCGGCGTAGCGGCCGAGGCTCGACAAGCAGGCGCCCAGTTCGACCCTCGCGGCGAGCGTGACCGCGTGCGTCGATCCGCGGCTGGCCGCGAGGCGATCGACGGCCTCGCGGAGGACCGGCTCGGCCTCGTCATGCCGCCCGGCCCGCATGAGGGTCATGCCGAGCCATGTCCGCAGGCGTCCGGCCATCTCACCCTTGTCGCCGGCCTTCTCGCGGTGCTCGTCGATGGCCTCGCGCAGCACGCCGATCGCGCCGTCGAAGTCGGCCATCTCGCGGAGCGCCGAGGCGAGGTTCGCCGCCACGAAGGCGACGTCGTCGTTCCACTCGCCCATGTCACGGCTCATCTGGAGCGCCTCGCGGTACAGGCTCGCGGCTTCTTCGAAGTTGCCGCGCGTGCGCATCAGCGTGCCGAGGTTGTTGAGACTGGTGGCGACGGAAGAGTGGCCGCGCGGGAAGACCTCGCGCCGGATGGAGAGGGCCTCGCGGTAGCACGCCTCGGCCTCGTCGGCCTTGCCCCAGGCGCGGTAGAGCAGGCCGAGGTCGTTGAGCGTTCCCGCGACGTCGGGGTGGCGGCGGCCGCGGAGGCGCTGGTGCATGGCGAGCGCCTCGAGGTGGAACGGCTCGGCCTCGGCGTAGCGCTCCTGGGTGCGCAGCAGGCCGCCGAGGCCGTTGAGCGCCGCGGCGACGCTGACGTGCCCTTTCTGTCGCCAGGGCCCGGCGGCCTCGAGCGCCTCGCGGTAGAGGCGCTCCGATTCGGCAAGGTCGCCCTTGCGGCGCATGAGCAAACCGAGGTTGTGGAGGCCGCGCACGATGAGGATCCCGGAGTCGCCGTAGAGGGTGCGGCGCATCGCGAGGCTTTCGCGCAGAAGCGACTCGGCCTCGTCGTACCGCCTCTCACGCTGGAGCAGCAAGCCGAGGTTGTTGAGGCTCGTGGCGATCTGCGGGTGCACGGGGCCCAGAGCGCGGCGGCGGAGGTCCAGGGCCCGCCGGTGGAGGTCCTCGGCCTGGCGCACGTCGCCGAGGTCCTCCAGCAGTTGCGCAAGGTTCTGCATCGGCGTGCTGACCTTCGAGTCGCCCGCGGGGAGCACGCGCTCGTGCATGGCCAGGGACCGCTCCAGCAGTTGGCGGGCCCGCGTGTGGTCGCCCGCTTCTTGGCAGGCGACGCCCAGGTCGTTGAGCGATTCGGCGACGCGAATCGTCTCGCCCCCCTCGGCCAGGGACGCGAACGTGTCGGCGGCACGCTCGAGGAGTTCGACCGCTTCGCGGCCACGGCCGGCGGCGCGGAGGGTCGTGCCCAGAGCCGAGAGGGCCTCGGCGACGTCGGGATGCCGCGGGCCGTGCGCGGCCTCGCGCAGACGCAGGGCCTCGCGCAGGTGCGTCTCGGCCTGGTCGTAGAGGCCCAGGCCGCGGTAGGCGGCGCCGACGGCGAGGCGTACGGCGGCCTCAACGTCTGGCTCTTCCTCAAAGCCGCCGGGGATCCGCGCGGCGGCGCGGTCGAGGACCTCGCGCATCGTCACATCCGCGCCGCCGCCCTCGTAGGGATCGGCGGCCGCGAGCGTTTCGCGGAGGAAGGCGGTGACGGCCTCGGCCTTGGCGGCTTCGCGCTGCGCCACGTCTCGGGCGGCGGTGGCGTGCAGGGCCCAGCGGGCGCTGAGCGCGGTAGCGACGGCGAGGGCGAGCAACACCACCGCGGCGGAGGCCAGCGCGGGCCGGTGGCGGCGGGCGAGCACGCGGAACTGGTACCCGAGGCTCGGCGGCCGCGCGGTGATCGGTTCGCCGCGGAGGTAGCGCTCGATGTCGTGCGCGAGGTCGAGGGCGGACTGGTAGCGCCGCTCGCGGTCCTTCTCGAGGGCCTTGAGGACGATTGTCTCGACCTCGCCGCCCAGGGCGCGGTTGATCGAGGCCAGGCGCGTCGGCGGCTGCTCGCGGATGATGCGGGTGGCGTGGAGGACAGGCGTGTCGGCAAGGTCGTAGGGCGGGCGGCCGGCGAGGAGTTCGTAGAGCACGACGCCGAGGGAGTAGACGTCGGAGCGGACGTCGAGGTCGTGCGGGTCGGCCTCGACCTGCTCGGGGGACATGTACTGGACGGTGCCGACGAGTTGGCCGACGTCGGTCTGGAGCGTGGTGGTGGCGAGGTCGGAGTCGGTGGCCTTGGCGACGCCGAAGTCGATGATCTTCGGATTGCCGGCGGAATCCACGAGAATGTTGGACGGCTTCAGATCGCGGTGGATGATGCCCTTCTGGTGGCCGTGGTGGACGGCGTCGCAGACCTGCGCGAACAGGGCGAGGCGCTCGCGGGCGCCCAGGCGGCGCTCGTCGGCGTATTGGATCAGGGACCTGGCCGCGGGGACGTACTCCATCGCGAAGTACGGGGCGGCGAGGCCGGTGAGGGGGTCGGTGTGGGTGCCGGCCTCGTAGATCTGGGCGATGCCGGGGTGGCGGAGGCGGGCGAGGATCTGGGCCTCGTACTCGAAGCGGCGCATCGCGGAGCGCGAGGCCAGGCCGGCGCGCATGAGTTTGAGGGCGACCGTGCGGCGCGGGTTGTCCTGCACGGCCTCGAAGACCGTGCCCATGCCGCCGGAGGCGATGACCCGCTTGATGTGGTACCCCCCCACTCGCTCGGGCGTGCCGGGGGCCGCGATCTGGGATCCCTCTCCCGATGATGGGGCGGCGTCGGAGGTATCGTCGCCGGTCGGCACGGGTGGGCTGGCGTCCATCGGCGGCCTGAGTGTACGAGACGGTCGCGCCCGGCGGCTCGGCCGAGTGGTCAGTCTGCCCGGACCAGTGCCGGCTCGGCCGACGCGGCACGCCGCGGAGGCCAGAGCATGGCCGCCAGACCGGCGGCGATGAGCCCGTACCCGGTCCACGCGCCGGCGTAACTGCGGTTCCATGCGTCGCCGCAGGTCCACCGCAGGACCCACCACCCGGCGACGATCAGGGCCATGGCGACCAGTTCGCGGCGGAAACGGGGCTCGCGGTCGGCCAGCACGAGGAAGAGCGCCAGCACGACGATCGCCTCGCGCCACGCGGGGAAGACGGCGATGCCGTAGGCGAGGCTCGTCGGGACGTCCTTCAGCAGCGTGGCGGTGTTGAAGACGATGGCCCAGTTGATCCGGGTCGGCCCGCCGATGGAGGCGGCGATGATCGTCCCGCCGCTGGCGGGACGGACGGGGGTCATCGTCTCACCCGCGGAGGTGCGGACCCAGACGTGCGAGAGGTCGGAGGTGATGCTCGCGTCGTAGCCGAAACGGCGGAGGAGGGAAGCAGCGATCACGGCGCGGCCGTCGCAGTCTTCGCGCCCGACGGCCAGCGTCTCCTCGACCGTCGGGACGTAGTCGAGCACGCCCCAGGTCTCCCAGTCCCAGGCGTAGGGGATGCGCCGGAGGACGTAGTCCTCGACGATCCGCAGCGCCTCCGGCCCCGGCGGGACGCCTTCCAGACGCGGGGCGACTTCCGCGGCCAGCGGGGCCAGCGCGGGGTTGTCGGGATCGATCAGGCTGTCGAGGTTGCGCCATCGGACGATGTTCCGCACCAGCCGATCCGGCCGCGGGTAGGCGACGGCGAGCAGCACGAAAAGCAACAGGCCCCACTTGAGCAGGCGGCGGCGCCGGCCACAGTCGGGGTTGAGAACGGTACGAATGGTCGTCGGAATCATGGTGTTTGCACACGCGGCCCCGCCACGTTCCCTATCGGCATAACGCCGGGAAGGCGTGCGGCGGAACCGTCCGATTGGCCACGGTCAACGCCGGTCCGGGTTGCGTGTTGCCGGCGGCGGCGGTGACTACGGGCGGCCGATGAACTCCACGCGGCCCGCGTCCGGGCACAGCCCCCGCCGCGCCCCCTCGTCGATCAGCCTCTGAATCGCCTGACGCCCCTGCTCGCCGGCGTCGAGCGTGAACTCGTTGACGTACATGTCGATGTACCGGTCCGCCTGGTCGCGGTTGATCTCCGGCGCCCACCGCATGGCGTACGCGAGGGACTCGGTGCGGTTCGCGAGGGCGTAGCGGATGGAGGCGTCCAGCGTGCGCGCCACCTCGGCGCAGGCGCCGGGGCCGTGGAGATCGTCCAGGTCGCGCCGGATGGCGTTGCCGCCGAGTGGGAGAGGGAGGCCGGTGGCCTCCTGCCACCATTGGCCGAGGTCGACCAGGAGGCGGAGGCCGGCGTCCTCGAAGGTCAGTTGCGACTGGTGGATCAGCAGGCCGGCGTCGGCCTCGCCGCGCTGGACGATCTCGACGATGCGGTCGAAGGGGGCCTCGAGGACCTCGAAGGGGGCCCGGACCATCATCGAGAGAACCAGGAAGGCCGAGGTGCCGCGACCGGGAACGGCGATGCGCTTGCCGGGGGCGGTGATCTGCGTCGCGAAGTTGGCGGGGGTCAGGCGCGAGTCCTGGCGGGCGACGACCCGGGGGCCATAGCCGACGCCGATGGAGGAGCCGCAGGCGGTCAGGGCGTAGCGGCGGTGAACGCGGGCGTAGGTGGCGATGGAGAGGGCGGTGATCTCCAGGTCGGCGGCTTCGGCAGCGCGGCGGTTGAGGACGCTGATGTCGGCGGGGACGCCGGCATAGCGGAAGCGGCCGGTGTCGAGCACGGGCGGGCGCTCGACGCGGGAAGGGTCGGCCGGATCGAGCATTCCGGTGATCGGCCACCACATGAACACGTCGTCCGGATCGGGCGAGTGGCCGAGGGAGAGCACGGGGCGCGGATCGCGGGGGTCCGGCATGAGCCAATCTTCACCATCTGGAAGGGCGAATCCACCGGAGCGGGACCCCGGTTTCCGAGCGACCGGGCGTCGTGCCGCGGCAGGGGAGCCGCGAGCGGCCCGGCCGGCGGGACGGGCGGGCGCCGAGAGAGGCGGGGTTGACCCCCCCCGGCAGGATCCCAAAGATGCCGCTCGGCTCCTCCCGGAGCCGACCTCCCCGGAGAGGTGCCAGAGTGGTTGAATGGGCCGGTCTCGAAAACCGGTATAGGGCTTGCCCTATCGGGGGTTCGAATCCCCCCCTCTCCGCTTTCTGATCGCCGCGCGGTTCGGCGCGGCTGAACGTGTCCTTCCCGTTTGAGTTTGCATCGCTTCCGTGCGTGCGAGGCGTCTTTGCCTCAAGGCGGCTTGCCGCGCCGGCCGACATAGTGTATTATTTACACGAAGTCGGCAGGAGCCCAGCCATGCTCGCCACGCAGCGTTACCGGCCCAGTCTCGCCCTGCTCACCGACCTGTACCAGATCACGATGGCCGCGGGGTATGTCCGCGAGGGGATGGCGGAGCGGCGGGCGTCGTTCACGCTCTCGTTCCGGAACAACCCGTTCAAGGGCGGGTATGCCGTCGCGTGCGGGCTCGCGGATGTGGCGGACTTTCTCGCGAACCTGCGGTTCACGGGCGAAGACATCGATTATGTGCGGACGCTGAAGGGGAATGACGGGCGGCCGCTGTTTGATGATGGCTTTCTGCAGTGGCTGCGGGACTTCCGGCTGACGTGTGATGTGGACGCGATGCCGGAGGGGACGGTGTGCTTCCCGCACGAGCCGCTGGTTCGGGTGACGGGGCCGCTGGCGCAATGCCAACTTCTTGAGACGCCGCTGCTGACGATGATCAACTTCGGCACGCTGATCGCGACGAAGGCGTCGCGCGTGCGTTGGGCCGCGGGGACGGACCGGGTGCTGGAGTTCGGGATGCGGCGGGCGCAGGGGATCGACGGGGCGCTATCGGTCGCGCGGGCGTCGTACATCGGCGGGTGCGACGCGACGAGCGACGTGCTCGCGGGGCGGCTGTACGGGATCCCCGTGGCGGGAACGCACGCACACTCGTGGGTCATGTCGTTCGGCGATGAACTCGAGGCGTTCCGGGCGTACGCGGACGCGATGCCGAACAACGCGACGTTCCTCGTGGACACGTACGACACGCTCCAGGGCGTACGGCACGCGGTGGAGGTCGGGCGCACGCTGCGGGAGCGGGGGCACCGGCTTGCAGGGATCAGGCTCGACTCGGGGGACCTGGCGTACCTGAGCATCGGGGCCCGCAAGATCCTCGACGAGGCTGGGTTCACCGACGCCAAGATCCTCGCCAGCAGCGAACTGGACGAGCGGCTGATCCAGAGCCTCAAACTCCAGGGGGCGAAGATCGACATCTGGGGCGTGGGGACCAAACTCGCGACGGCGTTCGATCAGCCGGCGCTGGGCGGCGTGTACAAACTGGGCGCGATCCAGGATGCCGACGGGCGCTGGGTGCGGCGGATCAAACTTTCGGAGCAGGCCGTGAAGGTGAACAACCCCGGCATCCTCCAGGTGCGCCGGTTCGGAACGCCGGAGAACTGGCTCGGGGACGCGATCTGGGACGAACTTACCCCCCCACCGCCGGGCGACTGGACGATCGTGGACCCGGCTGACCCCACGCGGCGCAAGGTCTTCGCCGCGGGCACGCCGTGGCGCGACGTGCTCGTGCCGGTCTTCCGGGGCGGCGAGCGGGTGCTCGCGGATGAGCCGATCGAGGAGGCCCGCGAGCGGTGCCGGCGCGAGTTGGGCGGGCTGCACCCGAGCATCCGGCGGTTCGACAACCCGCACGGGTACCCCGCGGGGCTGGAACTCGGGCTGCACGATCTCAAGATGGACCTGATTCTGCGGGCGCGGGGGCTGAAGGGCGGCGATCGCCGGCCTTGAGAGGAGCGTCATGGAACGCATCACGGTCGCCGCC
>CALAFV010000288.1 GCA_937891445.1 uncultured Phycisphaerales bacterium
GTGGCGGCGGAAGGCGGCCTTGAAATCGGGGTCGTCGAGCGCTTTTTCGATCGACGCGGCGATGGAGGCGGCCCCTTGGCGGACCTGGCGGGCGCGGAGGAGGGTGGCGATCAGGGCCGCCCCGAGCAGGACCGGGCCCCGGGCGGGGGGCGGGAGGATTGGGGAGAGGGCGTCGGCGGCCCGGGTCAGGCCGTCGGTGGGGGTGGTCATTTCGGTGAGGACGCGGTCGGCGTGGGTGAGCGCGGCGTCGAGGGCGGCGAGCCGGGCGTCGGCCGCCGAGATGGCGGCGTCCAGGTCGGGGGCGGTGGGGTGGTCGTCGGGCACGGCGTCGCGGGCGGCCCGGAGGGCGTGGAGGTCCTGGGCGATGCGGTCTCGGGCCCCGGCGGCGTCGTCACGCCAGGCGGCGGCCCGGGCGATGGTGGCCGGGACGTCGGCGCAGCCGGTGATGGCCGCGGCGAGCGCGACGATCAGGGTGAGGAGGAACGGTCGGTAAAGGCGGTGCATGTGCTCGATCCCTCTGTCGCCCGGGTGGTGCGCGCGGCGGACGGGCGTCGGCCCGCCGAGCGGCGGGGACGGGGGAGCGGGCGGCCGAGCGTACCACGGGACGGCGGGGGATCCAAGGGGGAAGGGGGGAGGTCGCGCTTTTGGCGCGCAGGGGTGGTAGATCGGGGTACGCGGAGGGCGCCGAGATCACGCGGAGGACGCGGAGGGAAGATGGTGGGGTGATCGTGGGCCTCGACGTTCACGGCGGTGCGAGGCCTGTAGAGAACGGTCTTTGTCTGTTCTCTGCGATCTCCGCGTGATTTCAGAGTCCTTTGCGGGCCTCTTCTCCCGCGATGGCTCTCACCAAGGCGTGGGTGTGGGCGTGGCCGGTGCGGTGGGCTCGGACTTTGGCGACGAGGGGGCGGCCGAGGAGGGCGAGATCGCCGATGAGGTCGAGGAGTTTGTGCCGGGCGGGCTCGTCGGGGAAGCGGTATTGGTTGTCGATGGGGCCGTCGGGGCCGATGACGAGCAGGTCGGCGGGTGTGAAGTTGGTGAACAGGCCGCGGGCCTGCATGGCGCGGGCCTCGTCGTGGGTGGAGAAGGTGCGGGCGGGGGCGATGGCGGTTTCGTAGGCGCTGGGGTCGCCGGTCCAGCGGGCCCGGCCGGGCGGGACGGGGGCTCCGGCGCCGTAGTCGAGGTCGTAGGCGTAGTCGATGGCGTCGGCGGGCTCTGCGGTGATGACGGCGTCGGCGTCGCGGATCTCGATGCGTCGGTCGAGGACGTAGGGGCCGGCGGGGCCGGGCAGGGCGGTCAGGCCCGCGGCCAGGATGGCCTCGACGAAGGGCAGGGCGGAGCCGTCGAGGATGGGCAGCTCGGGGGCGTCGGTTTCGAGGACGGCGTCGGTGACGCCCAGGCCGGCGAGGGCGGAGAGGGCGTGCTCGACGGTGGCGACGGGGTTGGGGCCGGCGTCGATGGAGGTGCAGCGGGGCTTGAGCGTGGCGAAGACGGGGTGGACGGGGTGGTCGGAGAGGTGGGCGATGGTGGCGGGGGCCTCGCGCCCGGCGCGGCGGACGGCGATGCCGCGGTTGGCGGGCGCGGGGCGGATGGTCAGTTCGGCGTCGGTGCCGGTGAAGAGGGCGGGGCCGGAGAGGGTGACGGCTCGCGCGAGCGTGCGGCGGGGCACCATCAGGGCTTCCCGGCGGGGTCGTCTTTGCCGAGGCGGGCGAGGGCTTTGTCGACGCGGCGCATGAACTCGGCGAGGGTGCGCATGGCGGCGTGGTTGGCCAGGGCGGTGCGGGCGGGCATGGCCGGGATGCCGGCGTAGGTCTCGCCCGCGGGGACGGCGTCCATGACGATGGCGGCGCCGGCGATGCGTGCGTGGTCGCCGACGGTGGCCTGGTCGGCGATGGTGACGGCGCCGCCGATCATGGCGCGTTTGCCGATGGTGACGGAGCCGCCGAGGGTGGTGCGGCCGCAGAGGATGGAGTCGTCCCCGACGACGCAGTTGTGTGCGACGTGGACGAGGTTGTCGATCTTGACGCGGTCGCCGATGCGGGTGACGCCGAGCTTGGCGCGGTCGATGGTGGAGCTGGCGCCGATCTCGCAGTCCTCGCCGATCTCGACGGTGCCGATCTGGGGGATCTTGATGGCGGGGCGGTCGTCGGTGGGCGGGATGTAGCCGAAGCCCTCGGCGCCGACGACGGCGTTGGGGTGGACGACGGTGCGGCGTCCGACGGTGCAGCGGTCGCCGAGGACGACGCCGGCGTGGAGGACGGCGTCGCGTCGCACGGTGGCGCCGGCGCCGACGAAGACGCGGGCGATGAGGACGGCGTTGTCCTCGATCACGGCCCCGGCGCTGACGACGCAGTTTGGCCCGAGGGACGCGGTGGGGGCGACGGTGGCGGCGGGGTCGACGACGCAGGAGGGGTGGACGCCGGGTGGCGGGGCGTGGGTGCCCGGGTCGACCATGGCGAGGACGCTGGCGAAGGCGGCGTCGGCGTCGGGGACGGTGATGACGGCGCGGTCGGGGCGCGGGGGGAGGGTGACGCCCCGGGTGACGAGGGCGGCGCCGCAGGCGCTGGTTTCCCAGTGGCGTGCGAAGGACTGGGCTCGGACGAAGGTGAGGTCGCCGGGGCCGCCGGACTCGATGGGCGCGACGCCGGTGATGGTCAGGCCGGGCGGCCCGTCGAGTTCGCCGCCGACGCGCGCGGCGAGTTCGCCGGCGGTGGTGCGCAGTCGGTGGGCGGGGGCTTGTGCTTCGGGCATGGGGTTTGGTGCCGCGTCAGGGCGCGGTGTATTCGTTGTTCATCATGGTGATGACGCGGTCGGTGATGTCGACGGCGCGGTGGGAGTAGAGGATGCCCTTGGTGACGATGGCGCGGGAGACGTCGGCGTCGGAGGCGTTGAGTTCGGGCAGGTCGAAGCCGGAGTCGTCGAGGAAGACGACGTCGATGCCGTCGCGCTCGGCGATCTTGGCGATGGTGGTCTGGATCTTCTCGAAGAGCTGGCGGCGGATGGAGCCGCGGTCGATCGACATGATCTGGGAGAGGGCGTTGGCGCGTGCCTCGGCGACGGCGCGTTGCTCCATGAACTCGCGGATGGCTTCCTTGGAGTCGTTGGAGCCGGGGGCGTGGATGTTCTCGATGTTGCTCTGGAGCTCGCGGATGCGGCGGCGGACCTCGTCGAGCTGGGCCTCGCGGGCCTTGCGGCGTTCCTCGAGCTGGGCTTCGAGGACGGTGCGCTCGTTGAGTTTCTCGAAGACGGCGACGATGTCGATGGTGGCGACGGCGGTGGGGGTCGCGGGGGGTCGGGCGGCGGTGCCGGCGCCGGCGTGCCAGGCGACGGCGGCCGCGAGGACGATCATGGCGGGCATCAGGGCGCCCAGTCGCGTGCCTTTGAGCATGTGGCGGTCTCCGGTCCTTGGGTTCAGCGCATGGTATACCGGCGTGCGGGTCCGGGGTTCTCCGGGCGCGGGGGGGTTCCGGCTAGAAGGGCAGGTCGATGGAGAAGGTGAAGAGGCGTTCCTCGTCGTCGTCCTGCTTGAGGATGGGGAAGCCGAAGTCGAAGGCGATGGGCGCGGGGGAGAGCTGGGGGACGTGGAGGCGGATGCCGGCGCCGACGGAGACGCGGTAGTCCTCGATGCCGGGGTCTTCGGTGACGGTGCCGGAGTCGACGAAGAAGACGAGGGAGATGGCCTCTTCGTAGATGGGCTGCTGGATCTCGGCCCCGAGGAAGAAGAGCCAGGAGCCGCCGACGGGGTCGTCGGAGGGCTGGCCGTTGTCGTTGCGGACGCCCTTGGGCGAGACGGTGCGGAAGTCGAAGCCTCGGAAGGACTGGCCGCCCATGTAGTAGCGTTCGTAGGTGGGGGTCTCGTCATTGCCCTGCGGGATGTAGCCGACCTCGCCGGCGAGGACGAGGACGGTGTTGCGTCCGAGGTAGTCTTCGCGGAGGGGGACGAAGACGGTGTGGCGGGCGTTGAAGTTGGTGAAGGTGAAGTCGCCGACGA
>CALAFV010000289.1 GCA_937891445.1 uncultured Phycisphaerales bacterium
GAAGCGGGTAGGTGCCCTCCTGCTCGATCGGGTTCTGCGTCGCCAGGACGAAGAACGGCTCGGGGAGGCGGTGCTGCGTGCCGCCGACGGTGACCTGGTGCTCCTGCATCGCTTCAAGGAGCGCGGCCTGGGTCTTGGGGGGCGTGCGGTTGATCTCGTCGGCGAGGATGACGTTCGCGAAGATCGGGCCCTTGACGAAGCGCAGTTCGCGCACGCCGGTGGCCTTGTCCTCCTCGATGACCTCGGTGCCCGTGATGTCGCTGGGCATGAGGTCGGGGGTGAACTGGATGCGGCTGAAGCCCAGGCTGAGCGTGCGGGCGATCGTGGAGATCAGCAGCGTCTTGGCGAGGCCCGGGACGCCCTGCACGAGCGCGTGGCCGCGGCAGAACATGGCGATCAGGATCTGGTCCACGACCTCGTCCTGGCCGACGATGACCTTGTGGATCTGCTCGCGGAGGCGGTCGTAGACGTCGCGGACGTGGGCCACCGCCTGCTCGGGGTCGAGGTTCGCGGCGGGCTCGGCGCTCCTGGCGAGTGGATCAGGCATGGATCGCTCCGTCGTCCCCCGACGCCCAACCCCGTGCATCCAAGCGTGGCGGCCGCCGAGCACTCGGCAGCGCGCGTTCGTGGATCATACGGGCGTGGGCCCGGCCGGGTTGCCCCGACGGGCGCCGGGCGGACGGCGTGAAATGAAGAGCGGGGCCGGGCCGGCGTTGGCCCGACCCCGCCGCAGGTGATGGAACACGGTCCGTTGATCCGCCGGGTGCGCGCCGCGTCCCGGAGCGGCCTTACTCCTTTTCCTCGGCGAGTTTCTCGAGCATGCGCTCGAGACGCTCCAGCCGGTTCTCGAGGCGGTCGAGTTTGTCCCGGTCGTCTTCGGCGCGGCCGCCGGCGCGGGATTCGCCGGGGCGCTGCCGCATGCGGTAGTGCTGCTCCAGGAGTTCACGGGCCCGGTCGGCCTGCTCGCGCTCGAGCCGGCGGAAACGCTCGCGGAGTTCGTCCCCCAAGCGCTCATTCATCCGGCGGCTGAACTCGTCCGGGTCCATGTCGGGGGCGAAGAAGCGGAACTGCCCCTCGCCGAAGGGGGCGCCGAAGCGGAAGACGTCCTGGTCGTCGCCGTGCTCCTCGCGGTACTTGCGGGCCGCGTCGGCGAGGCGCTTGTCGTCGTACGCCTCGAGCGCGACCTTCACCTCCTTGCGCTGACCGTTCTGGATCACGCCGAAGGTGATGGTGTCGCCGGCCTTGGCGTCGCGGAGCGCCTCGCGCACCTTGTCCTGCCCGGCGTCGTCGTCGCCGTTGATCGAGACGATGATGTCGAAGGGCTTGAGGCCGGCCTTCGCGGCGGGAAGGTCGTCGTAGACCGCCGCGAGCATGGTCGCCTTGCCCTCTTCGAGGCCGAAGTGGCGGCGCAGGCCGCGGTCGGGCTCGGCGAGCGAGACGCCCAGCATGACGGGCGGGGGCTCGGCGGGGGCGAGCAGTTCGCCCTGCAGGCCGCGGAGGCCCTGCATGTTGGGGGCGAAGAGGCGCTGGTTGGGCCCGATGATCCAGGCGTTGCCGCGGCCGGAGCGGTTCATCTCGAAGATGACGTCGCCGTTTTCGTCGAAGATGGTGACCTTGTCCTCGTCCACCTTGATGCGGTTCTTGGGGACCGGCTCGCCGTCGATGGTGGCGCTGACGACCTCGTCGTTTTGCATCTCGATGGCGACGCTGCGGCCGTCTTGCGTGCTCCGGAAACTCATCGAGTGGTTGACCACCCCGCCGTCCTGGCCGACCTGAACGCGGACCTGCCCGAGCGCGGCGGGGTGTGATGCGGCGAGCAGCGTCGCAACGGCGCCGATCGCTCCGAGCCTGGTGAACCTGCACAGATCCATGGTTCGTCTCCTTCGAGCCTTATCCTCGATTTGACGGCCCGCCTGCGTCGGGGCTCGTCCGTCCGGAGCATGGATGCGCGCCGGGGCCGCATCCGTCACGGGAGAGGTATCGGGAGCGGTCAATCCGGCCCGCCCGGGATGGTGATCCGCACGGGCATGAGGACGGCGTTGCCCCCCTCGTCCAGCGCGGCCCGGTAGAGGTCCGGCACCAGCCGCCGCTCGACGATCTGGCGGATGTAGATCACCTCGAAGCCCTGGCCTTCGCTCAGGGGGCTGGACTGGACCATCACGCGGTCGGGCATCTCGCCCAGGACCGTCCCCTCGCGCCCGCCGAGCGTCTTGTACGCCTGGAGGGCGTCCTCCGGGGTGGCGATGTGGAAGAGGTTTGCCGCCAGCGGAGCGCCGCCCGAGGTTTCCTCGGCAGGCTGGGGCCTGGCCAGCCCCGCCCCCCAGCCGTTGAACCAGATCATCAGCGCCGCGGCGGCGGCCGCGAGCCATCCGCCGTAACTGCCCAAGCGCAGCACGACCGGCGAAGTCGTGCCGCGGCGGTCCACGCGCATCGCGACCCGGCCGGTGGGGAGGTTCACGCGCTCGGCCGCCGCCAGCGACGGCCCGAGCGCGGCGCTGAGCACCGCGTGCGTCCGCTGGCTCTCGGCCAGTTCGCGCCAGGCGCAGCGGTCCGCGCCGGCGAACTCCGCATCCGCCATGGCGCGGAACTCTTCCCACTCGGCGTCGGTGGCCTCGCCGTCCACGACGCGGCTGACGAGGATCTCGCGCCGGCTCAGCAGCGGTTCGTCGCCGTCGTCGATCAGTTCCGGGTTGTCGCGCTGGTCGTTCATGGTCTCACCTCGCTCGCGTCACGGATGCAAGCGCCCCCGCCCGCCCGTTGTTGGTTCGTTCCTCCCGGTCACGCTCGGCCAGTTCGCGCAGCATGCGCCGGCCGCGGGCGATCCGGGTCTCGATCGTGGTCTCCGGCAGGCCGAGCATCTCGCCGATCTGCCGGTAACTCAGCCCGCGGACGCACTTGAGCAGCAGCGGCTCGCGGTAGCCCTCGGGGATCTGTGCGGCCAGTTCCATCAGCCGCCTTCCTTCCTCTCGCACCGCGGCGCTGACCGCGGGGGTGTCGTCGTCGGCGTCCGGGCCCGGTGTCGCTGCGCTTGGGAGCGCCTCCGGAGCGCCGAGCGAGATGGCCCGCCGCAGCCACCCGGCCGCGCCGCGGTTCCGCTTGCGGGCGGCGGTGCGGGCGACGCTGATCGCCACGGTCCGCAGCCACGGCCGCAGCGCCCCCTCGTCCCGCAGGTCGCCGACCTTGGCGACCACGATCGCCGCGACGTCCTGGAGCAGGTCGTCCAAGTCCGCGTCCCGCGGCTTGTGGGCCAGCAGGATCGCGGCGACCCATCGCCGGTGCCGCTGCCAGAGGGCGCGCAGGGCGTCGGCGTCGCCGGCGATCGCGGCGGCGGCGAGGCTTTCGCCCCTGGCGACCCCTCCCGAAGCGGGCGTGGGTTGTCCGGTTCCGTTCACCTGCTGCTCCGCGGCTCCCCACTGGGACGCGCCGGCGGGGGCGTTCCGTCATCGAATCGGGCGGCGGCACCCGAAGTGTTACCGGGATCGGCCGGTGAAGGACCGGATATCCTCCCCCTCCCCTTTCCCGCGGCGCTCGGTAAAGAGTGCCCCGCCGGGGCCCGCCATGGACCGCACCCTCAGCGACGCCATCATGCCCTTCGGCGAGCATCTGGAGGAACTGCGCCGGCGGCTGATCTACGCGCTGCTGGGGATCGCGCCGATCTTCGTCCTTTCGCTGCTGGTCGGCAAGCCGATCGTGCTGTTCCTGATGGAGCCGGCGCGGGAAGCGCTGCGGGCCGCCGATCTGCCATCCAAGTTCCAGCAGACGGGCGTGCTCGAGTTCTTCTACGCCTACATGCGGATCAGTTTCATCATCACGATCCTGGTCGGCTCGCCGTGGGTGCTGTGGCAGTTGTGGCTGTTCGTCTCGCCGGGGTTGTACCCCAACGAGCGGCGGTTCGCGTACCTGCTGGCGCCGTTCTCGATCCTCCTCACGGTCATCGGCGTGGCGTTCATGTACTACGTCATGCTGCCGGTCGTGCTGGCGTTCTTCGTCAACTTCGGATCGGTCGGGCTGCCGGGGGAATCGGCGGCGCGCACCGCGCCGCTGGCGCCCGGGATCGTGCTGCCGCAGACGCCGGTGCTGGAGGCCGACCCTCCGGATCCGCAGCCGGGGGAAATGTGGATCAACGGGCCGCTGAAGGAGATGCGAGTCGCGGTCCGCGAGCGCGACGGCGCGCCGCTGGTGCTCACCATCCCCCTGGTCGGGACGGGGCCGGTCATGCAGCAGTACCGCGTGAGCGAGTACGTGAGCATGATCCTGTCGTTCGCTCTGGCTTTCGCGGTGGCGTTCCAGATGCCGGTAGTGGTGCTGCTGCTGGGGTGGGCGGGGATCATCCAGCCGGCGGTGCTGACCAGGTACCGGCGGCACGCGATCATGGTGTGCGCGGTGCTCGGGGCGGTGCTGACGCCCGCGGACCCGATCTCGATGCTGCTGCTGGCCGGGCCGCTGTACGGCCTGTACGAGTTGGGCG
>CALAFV010000290.1 GCA_937891445.1 uncultured Phycisphaerales bacterium
GCCGCGCACGCTCCGCCCGCGCGGCCTCGGCCCTGGCGGCGGCCAGTTCCGTCCGGGCCCGATCCAGTTCGCTCTCGAGGTGGGCCACGCGGCTCTCCGGTCCGGCGCCGGTGGGCTCCGCGGCGTCGGCCGCCGCTGTCGTCGTGGTCGTCATGGTCGTTGCATCAGCCACAGTTGTTCTCCTGCAAAGGGGTTTGGTTGACGAGCACACATCCGTGCCGACGCTGCGCGGAGGCACAGCGCCGCGAGGTTCAGGCACGCCGGTTGGCTACACCACCCCGGGGTCTGCCGACGCGTATCCGAGTTCCGCCAGCAGCCGCTCCGCCGGCACGCCCAGGTCCCGCTTCATCTGGGCGACGAGGACCTGCTCGCGCTCGTCACGCGGCAGCGGGTCGGGCCACTCGACGCGAACCGTGCGCTCCCTTGGCGCCGTGCGGAAGATCCCCAGGGCATCGAGCGCCGCGAGCACGAGCGACGACATCTCCACGAGCCCGCGCCCGTAGGTGATCCGCTTGCGCATCGTCCGCGACAGCAGTCCGGTGAGCGTCAGGCGCAGCGCGTTCTCGCTGGTGAGGTTCCCCACGCGGGCTCGCACCACGCCGGTCGCCAGAGGCGGCACGCCGCTGGCCTTGTCGAGCGCCTCGCGGATCTCCTCGATGTGCCGGTCCTCGCTGGGGCTCGCGGCGTCGCCGCCGAAGGACTCGATCGACGCCTCCGGGTTGTCGGTGCTCCACACGCGGCCGGGGCCGACCGGGGCGTTCTCGAACCCGTCCAGCCCCTTGGCCAGGTACATCTTGAACGACTGCATCGTCACGCGGCTGGCGCGGTCGCTCAGTCTCGTGTTAAGTTCATCCTGGAGCGGGATGAGCGGCTCGACCTCGCCGAGTCCTTCGTAACAGAAGGGTTGCGAGAGGTTCTGGATGTGCACGACGGGCACGCGGCCGAGGTCCACCGGCGCGGGGGTCTCGTCTACGAGCCGCGCGGTCTCCTCATCGGGCCGCACGGTGAAGATGCGCCGTCCCGCCGCGGTGAGCACCTCCGCCGTCGCCGGGGTCTGCGGCCGCGGGGGCGAGCCGAGCGCTCCGGCCAGCACCCGCAGCCAGCGCGACCGCCCCTGCACGAGGCTGGTGCGATCGACCTCCGCGGGCGCCGCGGCGGGCGTGTGGATCACGTACGCGGCCAGGCGGCGCGGGTCGGCCGCGTCCATGACCGGGACGCCGCGCGTGGGTTCGACGATCTCGATCCGCAGCGCTTCGGCGGCTCGCGCGGGGGCGTCGGCCGGATCCGCGCTTGCGCCCAGCGCCGCCGCGGCGTCGTCGATGCGCAGCACGAGGTCCGCGTGCCCGTAGACGTGCGCCAGCAGCGCGAGGTCCTGGAGGAGCCCGATCCCGCCGCTGGCCTCCCACACGCTCTCGACGACGCGGCCGATGATCGCCGCCCGCTGCGGATCGGGCGCGGCGGAGGCCAGGCGCACGGGCCGCCCGAACATGAACTCCACCATCGTGTGGATGCGCCACGCGATGTCGTTTTCGATAACGATCTCGCGCAGCCCGTCCCACGCGGGTGCGATCCCGCTGCGCCGGTCGCCCATCAGCCGCCGCGGCAGCCCGGCGGCCTGCGCCAGCGCCGCGGCGCGCGGG
>CALAFV010000291.1 GCA_937891445.1 uncultured Phycisphaerales bacterium
GCCGATCGCCTCGGCGTCCGGATCATCGCCCGCGGCGAGCCCGACTACCCCCCGCTGCTCGCGCAGATCCCCGATGCCCCGCCGGTCCTGTACGTCCGCGGCACGCTCGAGCCTCATGGGGCCGACCGCTACCCCATCGCGATCGTCGGGTCCCGCAAATGCACCGTCTACGGCCACGAGCAGGCCACGCGGTTCGCCATGGCTCTCGCGCAAGCCGGGCTCACCGTCGTGTCCGGCGGCGCCTGCGGAATCGACGGCGCCGCCCACCGCGCCGCGCTGCTCGCCGGCCCCCAGGGGCGGACCATCGCCGTTCTCGGCTGCGGCCTCGCGCACCGCTATCACCCGGACAACACCGAGGTTTTCGCGAGAATCGAGGCCGGCGGCGGGGCGCTGGTCTCCGAACTGCCGCTGAATACACCGCCCGCGTCGGAGAACTTCCCGGCGCGCAACCGCATCATCTCCGGCCTGGCTCTCGGGGTGCTGGTGATCGAGGCCGGCCGCCGCTCAGGCTCGCTGATCACGGCCCGCATCGCGGCGGAGGATCACGGGCGCGAGGTCTTCGCCCTCCCCGGCCGCGTGGACTCTCCCGCCAGCGAAGGCTCGCTCGAACTGCTCAAAGCCGGCTCGGCGCTCCTGGTCACCTCCCCCGCTGACGTCCTCGAAGCCCTCGAGTCTCCCGCACGCCATCACCACCGCGGCACCCACGCCGATCGCTACCCGGCCCGCGCCGCCGCGGCGCCGCTTTTCGACGCGTCCGCCCCCGTGGCGACGCTCCCCGACACCGCCAGCGCCTCCCAGCGCGCGATCCTCGCCGCTCTGGATGAGGCCGGCGGCGGACTGACCATCGACGAACTCTCCCGCGCGACGGGCCTGGCCCCCGGCGCGCTGCGCAGCGACCTCACCATGCTCGAAATCGCACGCCGGGTCCGCCGCGAGGGCTCCCGCGTGGCCCGCGTCTGACCCCCTTTGGAGGCCCCTGGACCGCTGTTCTCTGACCGAAACCCGTCCAACGTGCCACAGAGGCTTGGCAGACTGCTCGGAACCTGTTAAAAAACCACCTCTAAATCGTGGCGCTTGGACTTGCCGGCTGGCCGATGATCGGCTATCTTGTACCGAACGAGTCGATCCGAGAATCTGCTGTGGCAACACCACTCAATCCGATGATCGACACGGGCCATGTCAGGCCCAACCTGTCGGGGGTCGACAGGCTTGCTCTCCCAATGGGTGGAACCCAGGCCGCCGCCGTGCCCGCACCTCGGGTGCAGCGGCGGGAGACGGACCTCGCGCTCGGGGTAACCCCCGATCGCCTAACCGGGACCACCCATGCGTATCCGATCCACCGGCGATGCTGCTGCTCCGCTGCTCCGGCTCGGCCCGGGCGGCGACTTCACCTCGGATTACTACGCCTCCCCCGACGGCCGGCTCGTGACGGCCGACCAGGTCCCCGATCGGCCCTCCGCCGCCGCGGCGGCGACACGGACGGACGGGATCGAGTTCTCGCGGGGCGCCCGCTTGCTGGGCTCGTTGCTCAGCGCCGCCACTGTGCTGGCGGATCAACTCTCGGCTCTGCGCGCCGCGGCCGGACCGACACTGTCCTTCCGGTCCGTCCCGGCCAGCACGGGACGCGTCCGCTCCGAGCGGATTGTGGTTCGTCCCATCCATGTCCCCCACCCCACCCTGATCGAAGGACCACGGTATGAACCTCACCCCGAAGCAACTCCGCATCCTGCAGCTCATCCGGGACTGCCGCCTCCGGCATGGCTATTCGCCGACCATGCAGGAACTCGCCGACCAGATCGGCGTCAGCAAGGTCACGGTGTTCGAGCACGTCGAGGCGCTTATCAAAAAGGGCGCCCTGGTGCGCGAGCCCAACAAGGCGCGCTCTTTGTCGATCGCTGAGGGGATCGCCGTCCCCGATGAAGCGCGCCCGCTGCACTTCCCGCTGGTCGGCAAGATCGCCGCGGGCTACCCGATCGAGAAGA
The DNA here is from genome assembly GCA_937891445.1 of uncultured Phycisphaerales bacterium. Lineage (GTDB taxonomy): Bacteria > Planctomycetota > Phycisphaerae > Phycisphaerales > UBA1924 > CALAFV01. The sequence goes on from CALAFV010000291.1 coordinate 1,983, forward strand.
TCGAGGACCGCGACGAACTGGATGTGATGGAGGTCATCGGCTCCCGCCCCGGCCGCCAGGGCGCGATCTTCGCCCTCAAGGTCCAGGGCGAGAGCATGCGCGATGAGGGCATCCTCGACGGCGACTACATCCTCGTCGAGCGCACCGACACCGCCAACAACGGCGACCGCGTCGTGGCCCTGCTCCCCAACGGCGAGACCACCCTCAAAACCTTCTACCGCGAGGAAGGCCGCATCCGCCTCCAGCCCGCCAACCCCGAGTTCCAGCCGATCTACGTCAAGGACTGCAAGATCCAGGGCGTCGTCCGCTCGGTCCTCCGCAAGTACTGAAGGCCGTCGGCTCACGAGCCCGTGAAGGCCCCGGCCTCCCCCCACGCCTGACCCGTGGGACTCAGCCCGAACCGTCCACCCACACCGGCCCCCGCGCCCCGCGCGGGGGCTTTCTTTTTCGCACCGAGCATGACGCGGGCGTGACCTCTGTC
>CALAFV010000292.1 GCA_937891445.1 uncultured Phycisphaerales bacterium
ATGCCTAATGCCTAATGCCTAATGCCTAATGCCTAATGCCTAGTGCCTAGTGCCTAGTGCCTAGTGCCTGATGCCTAGTGCCTAATGCCTAACGCCTCGTGCCTAATGCCTCCCCCCTCCCCTCCTACCCTTCCGCCCCATGAACATCTCCGTCCGATGGCTCAACGAGTACCTGCAGCCCGCCAACGTCACCGCGGAGGGGGCGGAGCGAGCGCTGACCAACGCGGGGTTTCCCATTGAGTCCCACACCGATCTGCCGGATGGGGATGTGCGGATGGACGTCGAGGTGACGTCCAACCGCGGGGACTGCCTCTCGCACATCGGGCTGGCGCGGGAGATCGCCGCGGCGACCGGGCGGACGCTGCGGCTGCCGCAGGTGAGCGTGCCGGCGGCGACGGGGCTCGGCGAGGCGGGGGCCGTGGTGGCGCTGGACAACCGCGTGGCGGAGCGCGGGTGCCGGCTCTTTACGCTGCGGGTGATCAAGGGGGTGAAGATCGGGCCCTCGCCCGCGTGGCTGGTGCGGGCGCTGGAGAGCGTGGGGCTGCGGTCGATCAACAACGTGGTCGATGTGACCAACTTCGTCGCGTACGAGTTCGGGCAGCCGAGCCACGCGTTCGACCTGGCGACGATCCAGAAGGGGGCGGGGGGAGAGGGGGGGAAGCCGTCGATCATCGTGCGCGCGGCGAAGGAGGGGGAGAAACTGGCGCTGCTGAACGGGCAGACGGTTGCGCTCAGGGCCGGGGACCTGCTCGTCTGCGACGGGGCGGGGGACGGGCGGCCCATCTCGCTGGCGGGGATCATGGGCGGGGCGGAGACGGAGGTCACTGAGCGGACCACGGACGTGCTGCTGGAGGTCGCGACGTGGGACCCGGGGACGATCCGGCGGACGGCGCGGCGGCTGGCGCTGCGCACGGATGCGAGTTACCGCTTCGAGCGGCTGGTGGACCCGCGGACGATCGACCTGGCGGCGCGGCGGGCGGCGTCGCTGATCCAGGAACTGGCGGGGGGGACGGTGCTCAGCGGCGTCGTGCAGGCGGGAGCGGCGCCCGAGCCGCCGACGCGGATCATCCTGCGGCCGTCGCGCTGCCGCGCGATCCTCGGGGTGGAGGTGCCGCCGGCTGAGGTGATGCGGATCCTCACGGCGCACGAGATCCGCGTGGAGCAGCACAGCGGCAACGCCGAGCCGGTGCTGGCGTGCACGGTGCCGCCGTGGCGGCCGGACCTGACGCGGGAGATCGACCTGATCGAGGAGGTCGCGCGGACGCACGGGCTGGACAAGGTGCCGGTGCACGAGCGCGTGGCGGTGCGCGTCGCGGCCCCGCAGGCGGACGAGCGGGCCCAGCGGATGGTGGGCGAGGTGCTCACGGGGCTGGGGTTCTTCGAGACGGTGACGTTCAGTTTCGTGTCGGCGAAGGAGGCCGCGCCGTTTCTGCCGCAGGGGATCTCGACGCTCCAGGTCGCGGACGAGCGGCGCAAAGGGTCGGGGGTGCTGCGGCCGAGCATCCTGCCGAGCCTGCTGGCCTGCCGCAAGGCGAACCAGGACGGGGGCGTGCGCCAGGCCGCGGGGATCCGGCTGTACGAGATGGCCGCGGTGTACGGCGAGGTCGAGCGCGGGAAGGACGGCCGCGGTCAGGAGGTCGAGAACCGGAACCTGGCGCTGATCGCCGACGCGGCGTTCCCCGAGGGGGCCAAGGCGGCGGAACAGCGGCAAAGCGCCGTGCGGCTGATCCGCGGGGCGATCGAGAGCGTGGTGCGGGTCCTCGGCGGGCAGGGCGCGCAGGTGGAGTTCAGGCCGATGACGCCGCCGTGGGCGGCGTTCGACCCGGCGGCCAGCGCGGGGGTCCTGCTCAACGGCAAGCCGATCGGGCTGATGGGCCTGGTCGCGCCCGCCGTGCAGCGGCAGTACGACCTGGCGCTGCCGGTGGCGGCGGCGGAGGTGAACCTGCCGGCGCTGCTGGCGCTCTTCCCCGCGCCGGCGACGGTGACGGCGCTGCCGGCGTTCCCGGGGATCGAACGCGACGTGTCGCTGGTGGTCGCCGAGACGGTGCCGTGGGCGAAGATCGAGGCGACGGTGCTGGCGGCCAAGCCGCGGCTGCTGGAGGCCGGGGGCGTGGAGTTCATCGGCGCCTACCGCGGGCAGCAGATCGGCGCCGGGAAGAAGTCGGTCACGCTGCGGCTGAAGTTCCGCGAGGCGACGCGCACGCTGCGCCACGAGGAGGTGGACGCGGAGGTCGCGGCGGTGGTGGCCAAGGCCAAGGCGGACCTGGGGGCGGAACTGCGGGCGTAAGCCGGTGGGCCGAAACGGGTCTTACCACCACGTCGGCAAGCGGCGACCGATGAAGCCGACCCACGGGTCGGGGAGCACCGACGCGATCAGCGTCGAAACGTACGGCGCAACCAGGAGCAGCACGGCGGCGATCGGCAATCCGTACCGCTTGAACCAGCGTCCTGTGCGCGCACCGAACGTAGAGCGAGGTGGAACCGCAGGATCCTGTCCGCACTCCGGACACAGCGACGACGGAGAGAGGCCGCCCAGGCCGTAGCCGCATCGCGGGCATCGCTGCTCTCTGCCGACGTGGGATCCACGCCCCAATCGCCGCACGGTCCAGATGCAGCCGGCCAGCGCCCCCGCCCACATGGCGCCGACATGGGCAGCGCCGAGGCACACCGGCACATGCGTCTTTCCGGCCATCAGGCGGTCGAGTTCAAGGCCCCAGAAGAACCGCCAGGCCGCGGCTGCCACAACTCCCCATCCGATGAAGGCGGCGATCTCGAGCGGCCGACCGAACCGGCGGGGACCCGCGACACATCGAACCGCCACACGCGCGGCGACGAGCGCGATCAGCACC
>CALAFV010000293.1 GCA_937891445.1 uncultured Phycisphaerales bacterium
CGATCGCGGGCGCGTCGTGGTGCGGCTTGTCGAAGAGGCGCTGGCCGCGGGCGTTGCAGGTGAACAGCAGGGCGCCGGCCGGCGGGTCGTAGAGGCGCTGGGCGTCCAGCAGCAGCGCGAGGTCCTCGTCGGCGGTCGCGGCGTCGCGCAGATGGAAGCGCACGGTCTGGCCGACGCGCATCAGGTCGGCGACGGCGATCGCGCCGGAGTTCTGGTCCACGCCGACGACGGAGCGGATGAGGTAGTCGCCGCGGCCGAAGCGGTCCTTGTACTCGTTGACGACGCGGCCGAGGAACAGGCCGCGGTGGAGGAGTTTGCGGGAGTTCTCGTCGAGTCTCTCGAGGGCCTCGTGGAGGACCTGCATGGCCGGGCGGCCGCCGAGGGTCTTGATCAGTTGGTTCTTGGCGCCGGTGACGACCGCGGTGGGGCCGAAGGGGCGGCAGCCCTGTGAGACGAGGGCATCGACGCGGATGTTGCCGCGGAGGCTGACGCCGACGGCGCCGCGGGTGAGGACCTCGTTCTTGTAGAGCAGGACGTTGCCGCCGGGGCGGGCGGAGGCGGAGGCCATGCCGCCGAGGATCGGCGCGGCGGCGCCGGACTCGTCGCGCGGGCGGGCGGCGGCGAGGGTCGGGAGGACGGCGTTGATGGCGACGCTGAAGGGGTCGACGAAGAGGAAGGTCGCCCGGTGGGGGAGGCCGTCGTCGGCGGTCATGCCCATCGCGGCGGCGACGGCCGCGAGTTCCTCGGGGCCGGGGTCGCGGACGATGGGCACATCTTCGAGTTTGAAGGGGTGGACCTTAACCCCGGGGAGCGTGGCCGCCCACAGCGAGACGCCGGCGGCGCCTTCGAGTTCGGTCTCGCCGCCGACGATGCTCTCGCCGCTGACGCCCAGAAGGCAGCGCGGGCCGAGGCGGCGGCGGATGACGGTGGAGACGGCCCTGGCGGTGGTGGGGTCGGCGTGCTGGGCGGTGAGGAAGATCAGGACCAGGTCGGGCTGGGCGCCGGCGAGGGCGGCGCGGCAGCGGACGGCGACTTCCTCGGCCGCGTGGACGG
>CALAFV010000294.1 GCA_937891445.1 uncultured Phycisphaerales bacterium
AGCCGGTCCAGATGGGGTGGATGGGGAGCGCTCGTGCCTCGCCCGAACTGGTCAGTTCCGACCAGCGAATGCCGCCGATGACCGATCGCTGGCTATCCCGCTGCTCGACCGCCGACCGAAGCGCCAAGCAGGGCCCTCCCCGCGCATCCTCGAAGATGATGTCCCTGCTCTCGTGGCCGTCGCGCGGCGGGCCGCTGGGGAGATAGGCCCAGTCACGGCGCAGGGCGGAGGAAAGAGAAGAGAGGAGGAGAGAACGCTCATCCCCGGCGTGGCGTGGTTAGGGAGTGGGTTCGGTGCTTGCGCGCGAGGGGTTGTAGGCGAAGCGGCGGACGCGGTCGGCGCCGACGAGGATGTGGCGCGGGTCGTTGGGGGAGGCGGGGTCGCAGATCATCAGGAAGTTGATGCTCTGGCCGACGCGGCGCTGCGCGAGGAGGTTGCCGCTCCAGTCGAGGATGGCGAGCGAGGCGGATTGCTGCTCGTGCATGTAGGTGTTGCTTCCGGTCTTGCGCATCTTGAAGGTGGTGATGCCGAGGACGATCTCGGGGACGCCGTCGCCGGTGAGGTCGGCCGCGGCGGCCTGGAGGTTGCAACTGCCCTTCTCCGGGATTTCGGGGGCGAAGGTCCAGAGGGCGGCGCCGTCGGGGGCGTGGAGGGAGATGCTGGACCGGGATTGGTCGCCGGTCCAGGCGGTGCGGGTGATGAGCCAGTGGACTTCGTCTGCGTGGCGGATCGGCTCTGCTGACTGGATGCTCTCGCTGCGTTTGCCGCCGCGGAGTTTGATCTTGGTGACGGATGCGCCGTCGGCGGAGAGGACGACGATGCCGCTACCGTTCATGTCCGGGCAGATGACCTCGTCGCGGCCGTCGCCGTCGAGGTCGAAGCGGCGCATGTTGTACTGGTTCAGGTACTGGACGCCCGCGAGACGCTCGCCGGGGACGAGGGTTTCGGGGTTGAGGTTGTCGGGAGAAGCGATGCGGGCGTCGTCGGCGTCGCGGGCGTCTGAGCCGGGGCGCGGGGGCTCGGCGGAGACGCGGGCCGGGTCGAAGAGGTCCTTGCCGGCCAGGAGCGTTTCGATGTGTTCGGTGAGGTCCTTCTCGTGGCCGGGCATGAAGCCGACGGAGACGTGCTGGACGATGCCGCGGGCGTCGATGAGGACGGTGCAGGGGATGCCGGTGACGCCGTAGGTCTCGGCGGCGGCGCCCTCAAAGTCGAGGAACTGGGGGAAGGTGATCTTCTTCTTTTCGAGGAAGCGGCGGATGTGGTCCTCGGAGCCCTGGTTGTCGCGGTTCATGCCCACGACGGCGACGGGTTTGTCTGCGAAAGTCTCGGCGATCTTCTGGATGTGGGGGATCGCCTGGACGCAGGGGCCGCACCAGGTGGCCCAGAAGTCGAGGAGGACGACCTTGCCGCGGAGGTCGGAGAGTTTGAAGGAGGAGCCGTCGAGGAGCGTGCCCTCGAAATCGGGGGCGGGGTGGCCGACGAGGAGTTGCTGGTCGAAACTGTCGATCGCCCAGGGCGGGGTGAGTTCGGCGACCTGCTGGTCCTCGGGGCCGGGCTTGAAGGTGAAGGCGTCGGCGGGGAGGTCGGGGTTCGCCTGCGCATCCTCGAGGGTGATGGCGACGGTGGCCCGCTTGATTTTGGGGAAGGGGAAGTCCTGGTCTTCGCTGGCCATCTCCTCGTACATTCGGCGGGTGACCTCGGTGAGGTCGTAGGTGATTTCGCCGAGGAGGCCGGTGCGCTCGCTGATCCAAAGGGTGATGGGGCAGGTGGTGTCTTCGCCGAAGGCCATGTCACCGGGGCTGCCGCGGCCGGTGATGCGGTGGCCGGGTTCGCTGCCGCGGGTCTCGGGGGTAATGGACTCGATGGCGTCGAGGTCCTTCAGGAGCGCGGTGGGGTTGGTGGGATCGAAGAAGAGGTGGGCGAGGGGGTGCTCGAGGAGCATCAACCCGGGGGCGGCGGCGCGGAGTTCGTTCAAGTCGGGGCGCTGGG
>CALAFV010000295.1 GCA_937891445.1 uncultured Phycisphaerales bacterium
TTGTCATTGCGGCGGGCGGCGGCGCCAGTTCCTCCGCCGGTTGGTCCACGAGGGCCGGCTCCACGGCTGCCCCGCGTCAGCGCGGCTTGGCTTGCTCTGCCTGCGCCCTCGCGAGTTCGGCTTGCAGCATGTTGATCTGCATCTGCAACATCTCGATCGTCCGCTTCAGTTCGGCGACCTCGTCGGCGTCCGTACCGGTGCGGGCGGCCGACCGGCCCGCGCCGGGCCGTTCTCGTTCGACCTGTAGCGTCCGCATCCGTGCCTCCTGGCGGGCCTCCTCGAGCTTTGCCGCCTGCACCATGTCGGCAGACGCCTGGCCGTGGCGCAGCGCCTGTTCCATCCGCGCCGCGTGCTCCTTTGCGGCCCGCAGTTCCCGTTCCTGAAGTTCGATCTCGATGTCCAGTCGCCTTTTATGAAACTGCTCTTCCGCTTCGCGCTGAGCCCGCTCGCGTGCCGCGACGCGGCGCCGCTTCGTGTCGGCCTGGATCTCATCGACCAGGTCCCGCACGATGTCGATCTGATCGACCGTGCCGCGCACGATGAGCAGCCCCGACGCCTCGTGGAACCGCAACTCGGGCTTGCGGTCCGTGCCGTTGAGCGCCAGCGCCGCTTCGACGGAGGTGAGCAGGGCCTCGACGGGGAGCCCGGCGCCGCCATCGGCCGGATCGATCAGGTCACGGATCGAGAGGACGTCAACCCTGTCGGGGGGCGGGGTCGCGCCGGAGGCCGACACGATGCCGGTCGGGACGTACTCGACCGCGAACGTCGGCGAAACCGAGCCCGGACCCCCGACGGGGACGATGCGCACGACGTGCGGGCTCCGCTGCGGGAACGCCCACCGCAGCGCCTCCAGCGCGGTTCGCGCGCTGACCTGCTTCATGGAGATCGGCGGCAGGGGCAGGTTGGCCGCCTCCGCCGGGACCAGGACGTTCACGGTTTCCTGGCCAGCCGCTCGCTGGACGGCCGCGATGTACTCGCGGAGGGTGCCGCCGGGGAACTCCAGGTTGATGATGGGGCCCTGGACCTCTTCCGAGGCGTCCGCGGCCCGCGCCGGCTGCCCCGGCTGCTGCGCCTGCCCGTACGCCCGCTCCGCCAGCCCGCTCCCCTGCGCGACGGTCGCCGTGACCACGCCGACCACGCCCAGCCGGGCCCACCTCGACAACGCCGATTCCGCTGCCATGCCGTGTCCTCCGCAAGCCCCCGGCCGCCCGCAAGGAACAACGCCGCCGACCCGCGGCTTCGGCGCGTCCCGGCCCGCCTTTTTTACCTTTTCCGGCGTGCCCCCTACACTTCGCTACCCATGCATTACGACGCCCACCAGCCCATCATCGATGATCTTGAGGCGCGGATCTTGACCATCCGCGACTCTCTTTAACTACGACACGAAACTCTCCGAACTCAAGAGTCTCGAAGCCCGCATGGGCGAGGCCAACTTCTGGGACAACCAGGAGAAGGCCAAGGCCGTCGTCGCCCAGGTTAAGCAACTCAAGGCCCAGCTCGAGCCCCTCGGCAAAGCGATCACCGACTTCGAGGACGCCAAACTCGCCTACCAGATGGCCAAGGAGGCCGGCGACAACGACCTGCTCAAGGAGGCCGACGAGCAGCTCTATTCGCTCACGCAGCGGATGGACAAGATCGAACTGCAGTCCCTCCTCTCCGGCAAGCACGACCACCGCAGCTGCTTCCTCACCATCTCCGCCGGCGACGGGGGCACCGAGGCCAACGACTGGTGCGAGATGCTCTTCCGCATGTACCTGTACTACTGCGAGAAGATGGGGTGGGAACTGGAGGAGGTCGAGAAGTCCTACGGCACCGAGGTCGGCCTGGACTCCGTGACGCTGCACGTCAAGGGGCCCTTCGCCTTCGGCTACCTCAGTTGCGAGCGCGGCACGCACCGCCTCGCCCGCGTCAGCCCTTTCAACGCCCAGGGCAAGCGCCAGACGTCGTTCGCGACCGTGGACGTCACTCCCGAGTTCGAGGAGACGGCGCTGGAGATCCCCGAGCGAGATCTGGAGATCACCCCCTTCGTCCGCGCCTCCGGCCCCGGCGGCCAGAACGTCAACAAGGTCGCCAGCGCCATCCGCATCGTTCACAAGCCCACCGGCATCATGGTCGTCGCCAGCACCTACCGCGACCAGCCGCAGAACAAGAAGCAGGCCATGCAGGTCCTCATGGCCAAACTCGAACAACTCGAAGAAGAGAAGCGCGAGAAGGAGATCGCGGCCGCCACCGGCGGCGCCGTCGAGCGCGGCTGGGGCACCCAGATCCGGTCGTACGTCTTCTACGACAACCGCGTCAAGGACCACCGCACCGGCTACGAGACCAGCGACTACGAGAAGGTCCTCCGCGGCGAGATCGAGGGGTTTATTGACGCAGAACTGAAGCGGCGGCGGAAGGAGAAGTCCGAGGCGGCCGCGAAGCAGTAGCGCAGGCGTTCATCGCCACCAAACCGAGCCCGCCGCACGAGCGGCGGGCCGTTCGCCGTGTGGACCACGACTTCAACTGATGCAATACCTGCTCCGGCTCCCTCATCGAAGCCCGCCGGCGTGACTCCAGGTCAGGACGATCCGGGATCCGCGACTCTGGCACCTGGTTGTGAGATGCATCGACAGACCCGCGGCTATCGCCGTGGAGCCATGTCCCATAGGTAGACCAATCAGAAAGCAGGCAACCGGCATCGACACGGTGACAGTCTGCCTCGCCCGGGACCGAACGGCCCGCCGCTTGCGCGGGCGGGCTCGGCTTCGTGAATATCCGGCTGGCCTCGCAAACAACACTGTGGTCCTTGCGTCAGTCAAAGAACCACGCCATCAGTGGCCCCGACCACAGCATCATGAAGACGTGCCCAAGGCACAGCGCCGCGCCGACGGCGATCTGTCGCCGCGTGACCATCTCTCGCCCCTCCCGCCGCCGTGGTGCGTCAGACCCCACGCTCACCCCCGACCAGTACACTCCGGGCATGTCCCACTCAGATCAGCACCCCCAGCCATCCGCGTCCCCGCTCCGCGTCCGTCTCTACGAGACCATCTTCGAGGCCGAGACCCCCGCTGGCCGGGCCTTCGAGATCGCCCTGCTCTGGGCGATCGTCCTCTCCGTGCTGGCGGTCATGCTCGAGAGCGTCGAGGGCATCCGCGCCGAGTACGGCCCGATCCTCACGGCCGTCGAGTGGATGTTCACCGGCCTGTTCACGCTCGAGTATCTTCTGCGCCTGGCCGTCACCCGCCGCCCGGTGCGCTACGCCACCTCGTTCTTCGGCATCGTGGACCTGCTCGCCGTCCTCCCCACGTACCTGAGCCTCTTCTTCCCCGGCGCCCAGTCGCTCATGGTCGTCCGCAGCCTGCGCCTGGCCCGCATCTTCCGCATTCTCAAACTGCCGCGCTACGTCGGCGAGTCGCGCATCCTCGCCCGCGCGCTGGCCGCCAGCCGCCCGAAGATCACCGTCTTCCTCCTCGTGCTCGTCACGATCCTGCTGATCGTCGGCGCCACGATGTACCTCATCGAAGGGCCCGAGCACGGCTTCACGTCGATCCCCGCGGGCGTCTACTGGGCCGTCGTGACCATGACCACCGTCGGCTACGGCGACATCCTTCCGGGCACGACCGTCGGCAAGATTCTCTCGGCCGGGCTGATGATCCTCGGCTACGGCATCATCGCCGTGCCGACGGGGATCGTGACCTCCGAGATCGCCGCCGCCCAGCGCGCCGTCCTTGCCGCGCCCAAGCCGGTGACGACGCAGACCTGTCCTTCCTGCCACCGCCAGGGGCACGATGTGGACGCGGTTTATTGCAAGTTCTGCGGGGCGAAACTCTGATCCGTGCCGCTGTGTCTCGTCACGCGCGGCCCGGCTGGCCGAGGAGCCTCGCATACGCCGCGTGGTTCTCGCCGTCGAAGCAGCACACGATGAGCCGCTCCGGCGCCTGCGGCGGCGGCGACCGCAACTCCGACACCGCGATCTCCGCGGCCCGGTCGATCGGGAACCCATACGCCCCCGTGCTGATGCACGGCAGGGCGATCGACGCCAGCAAGTGCTCCGCCGCCAGCGCCAGGCACGAGCGGTAGCACCGCCGCAGCGTCTCGTCCTCGCCGCTATCTCCGCCCTCCCACACCGGCCCGACGGTGTGGATCACGTACTTCGCCCGCAGGTTGAACCCGGGCGTGATCCTCGCCTCCCCCGGCGGGCAGCGCACGCCCGGCCGCACCTCCGGGATCGCCCGGCACGCCTCCAGCAGCCGCGGCCCCGCCGCGCGGTGGATCGCCCCATCCACGCCCCCGCCCCCGAGCAGCCCCGAGTTCGCGGCGTTCACAATGGCGTCCACGTCGAGCGTCGTGATGTCGCCACGCACGAGTTCGATCGCCATCGCCGCGTCTCCTCAGGCGATCCGGTCCTTCCCCATGTACGGCCGCAGCACCTCCGGCACCGTCACGGTCCCGTCCTCGTTCTGGTACATCTCGAGGATCGGGATCAGGATCCGCGGCGACGCCAGCACCGTGTTGTTCAGCGAATGGCAGAACGTCGTCGGCCCGGTCCCCTTCTCGCCCCCCGGCCGGTACCGCATATTCAGCCGCCGGCACTGGTAGTCGTACAGCCGGCTGGCCGAGTGCGTTTCGCCGTACGCCCCCGGCGGCCGCCCGTCCGCGCCCGTCTCGCCGCGACCCGGCATCCAGCACTCGATGTCGATCATGTCCGCGTTCTTCATCCCCAGATCCCCCGTGCAGCACTGGAGCAGCCGGTACGGCAGCCCCAGCGACTGGAGCAGCATCTCCACGTACGCGATCATCTGCTTGTGCCACTGCCGGCTTTCCTGCTCATCGGCGCGGCAGATCACCACCTGCTCGACCTTGTCGAACTGGTGAATCCGGTACAGCCCCGCCGTGTCCTTCCCGGCCGCCCCCGCCTCGCGCCGGAAGCACGTGCTCACCGTCGTGTACTTCAGCGGCAACTGCGCCTCGTCCAGAATCTCCCCTATGTGCAGGCCCATCAGCCCCACCTCGCCCGTCCCCGTGAGGAACAGGTCCTGCCCCGTCGCCTGCGCCGAGTCATCGTCCGCTGCTCGCCGCTTCGACTCCTCGATGTGGTACGCCTGCTCCCGCCCCGCCGGGAAGAAACCCGTCCCCACCATCGCCTCCTCCTTCACGAGGACCGGCACACTCATGGGCGTGAACCCGTGCGTCCGCGTCATGAAGTCGAAGGCGTAGTTCAGGCACGCCTGGTGCAGCCGCATCCCGTCCCCCGTCAGGACGTACGACCGCGACCCCGCCAGTTTCACCCCCCGCGCAAAGTCGCACAGCCCCAGGTCCCGCACGATCTCGATGTGCGTCTTGGGCTTGAACCCCCGGTTCTCCTCGAATGACTTGGCCGGGTCGAAGTGGGGGGGATTCCACCGCTTGATCTCGATGTTGTCCTCCGACCCCTTCCCCACCGGCACATCCGGGTCCGGCGGCAGCGGCACCGTCAGCAGCAGCGCCTCGAGTTCCGGGCTCAGCCGCGCTACCTCCGCCTCCGCCGCGGCGATCTGCTCCTTGAGCGCCGCCGGCCGCGCCTTGAGTTCGTCCAGTTCGCGCTGGAGCCGCTCCCGCTCCGGCCCCTCCGCCTTCTTGAGCGCTCCGGAGAGTTTGCCGATCTGCGGCCCCAGTTCCTTCTCGATCCGCCGCTGCTCGGCCCGCAGTTGCTCCTGGCGGGTCAGGGCGCTCCGCCGCTGCTCGTCCAGGGCCAGGATGCGGTCGATGTCCACCGCCACGCCCTTGAGCTGGCTGCCGCGGCGGTAGCGGTCCGGGTTCTCGCGAAGGTCCTTCAGGTCGATCATGGGGCGGAGTGTACGCCCGGGGCCAAACAGGGCCCGTGCCACTCCTCAGATCCGCCGCCCGGCGGCTCACGGCGCGGCCTTCCCAAGCGTCTGCGTCTTGGTAGGATGAGGTGTCCCGCCGCGGGTTTCGGGTCGTGGAAGGTGGTCGGCGCGGTCGGCCGGCGACGCTGAGCGGCGGGCGGATCGGTCCGGGGAGGGCCGGGGCCCGGGGAGGGGCAGGAGTCGCGATGCCTCAGTTCCAGTTGACGCCGCTGGCCGGTCCGGCCGCAGCGGACCTTAAGAGCATCCCGGTGGACGGCAGCCGCCCCGTGACGATCGGGCGGCATCCCGAGAACGTGCTGTGCCTCAACGACGACCTGCTCAGCCGCTACCACTGCGTCGTGGAGGTCAACGGGGCGGGCCTGCGCATCCGTGACCTCGGCTCCCGCAACGGCACCCGCATCAACGGCGAGAAGATCCAGGACCGCATCGTCAAGCCCGGGGACGTCATCCGCGTCGGCTCGCACGAGTTCGTCGTCGAGGCCGAGGCGACGCTCCGCGAGCGCCAGATCGAGGCCCGCGCCAAGGCCCCGCTGACCGAGGCCTCCTGGGCCGCCGAACTCCGCGAACTCATCGAAATCCTGCCCCCCAAGGGCGGCCTCGACGATCCGCTGACCCTCATCGACAGCCGCGGCAAGCCGACGATGGCCATGGCCGCCGAGACCCCCGGCCCCGTCTCGCTGCGCCTGCTCCTGGTCGCCGCGAGCAAGAGCCGCGCGACCGACATCCACGTCGAGCCCAAGGGCGAGGTCTACCACGTCCGCATGCGCGTGGACGGCCAGATGGTGGACATCGTGGACCTCCCCAACAGCGTCGGCGAACTCTGCTTCGGCGTCGTCAAGACCGCCTGCCAGTTCCAGCCCACCAGCAAGGAGGTCGTGCTCGACGGCCACATCTCCAGCAAGTTCCAGGGCCGGCGCATCGACTACCGCATCAGTTTCACCCCCTCGATCCACGGCCAGAAACTGGTCATCCGAATCCTCGACCAGCGCGACGCCCCTAAGAGCCTCGCGGAACTCGACCTCCCGCCCTACATGTACGACCGGATCAAGAAGATCTGCCAGCAGGACGCGGGCATGCTCACCGTCTGCGGGCCGACCGGCTCCGGCAAGACCACGACGCTCTACAACGCCCTGCGCGACATCGACCGCACGACCAAGAACGTCGTCACCATCGAGGACCCCGTCGAGTACCACATCGAGGGCGTCACGCAGATCCCCACCGACGAGCGCAAGGGCAACACCTTCGGCGCCCTGCTCCGCAGCGTCCTCCGCCAGGACCCCGACGTCATCCTCGTCG
>CALAFV010000296.1 GCA_937891445.1 uncultured Phycisphaerales bacterium
CCTGCTCGGCCTGCTCGCCGTAGCGCGGAGCCTCCCGGCGGGCCAGCCCGATCGCCTGCGCCGTGAACTCCTCGACGTCGGCGCGCACCTCGGATGAGGTCGTCTGGAACCAGCGCGTCGCGGCCGCGCGAGCACGAGCGACCGCCTCGTCGAGGTTCGCAGCCGTGTTGGTCGCGGCCTCCCCGAGCCAGTCGGTGGCCGAGGTGGTGCGCGCGAAGGTCATCACGGGCGTGACGTGGGCCGCCACGGCGCGCGAGGCCAGGTCGAGGGATGCCTCGCGCTGGCGTCGCGTGACGCGACCGGCGCGCAGGCGCGCGAGTTCCTCGGACAGCGACTTCTGCTCGGACAGCGACGCGCTCGCCATGGCGCGCAGGAGCGCGGCCTCCTTGGCGCTGTCGTCGAGATCCTCGTCCTCGTCGCCGGGCTCGTCCGGGGTCGCGGCCGAGGACGCACCGCCCTGCTCGTCCGCGTCGTCCTCCGGCTCGGCAGGCGAGTTCGCCGAGGCGACGTCGAGCGAGTCGCTGACCTCCTCGGAGATCTCCTCGTCGATATCGGCCGTCTTGGGCTTGAGTCCCTTGGTCATCCCACGCCTCACTCGCTTCTGATCCGTACTCGGCTTGTTGCGGATGCCAGCAGGGCGCATGGGCTCCTTGACGGGGGCGTCCTCGTCAGAGTGAGTCTTCGCGGCCACGCTTGCTCCTACGTCGAAGGGTTCTACTCACCCCTTCGGGAGGTGACCGGACGTGGGCGGCAGGTAGGGTCAGGAAGGCAGGCTCTCGACCGTGAGTCCCTTGCTCATGATGCACGACCAGCGGGCCGGTACAGCGAGGCGTGCTTGTTCTGCTTGAAGGCGTGGCCGTCGCGCGAGTGGTAGACCCCGCCCAGGTAGCGGGTGCCGATCCGGGTCATCATCCCGGCCTTGAGTGCCTCGCGCACGGGGCGGTCCATGATGCGCCCGTCTCCGGGCCAGTCGAGCAGCGGCCACACGTCTTCGGCCGTGGTGAAGTCCTTGCCGAGCGCACACACCTGGCCGATCGCCTCCAGCGCCTCGCGGCACCACTTCTCGCGCAGGTACTCCTCCTGGGCGGGGGTGGGCAGCGCACTGCGGGGGACCTCGTCGGCAGCGGCGGCGCGAGCGTGCCCGACGGACTCCTGGCTGACAGGCTCGACCAGCGGGTCGGAGGGCACGCTCTCAGCGGAGCGCAGATGGGAGGTGACAGCCTCGCGCAGGTACTCCATGTGCTTGGCCCGCTGGCCGCGCGTAGCGAAGTGCTTCGGTGGGACGTAGTCCTCGTTGGGCCAGTCCACGCCGACGGGCGGGATCGAGTCGGGGACCGTGCCGGTGTGCATCGCGTGGATGCCCTCGGGCATGACGCACGTCGCGCCCGAGGGGTGGGTCGCAGGGCAGGTGCTCACGGCACGCAGACCATCTCGATGCGGTGGGCGTCCCCCGACTCGATCGCCTCGGCGCACAGGCGGTTCGGCGCGAGCGGGGTCAGGAAGAGCAGGGCCGCGAAGGCGACGAGCGCGAGTGCGACGAGGACGAAGGTCAGGCTGCCCTGGCGGGGGCTGGCGGTGTTCTCCATGCCCCAATCCTAGCCCTCTAGGAAAGCCTGTCAATCATCCTGGCCGGGGAGTCGCCACGCCGGATCGAAGTCGGGGTGGTCGGCGTAGGGCTGGACCAACGCGCGCAGCACTGCCTCAGAGGTGCTCACCTTCGCCGCGAACACAGAGCCGAGCGCCCCTTGCATGAACTCCTTGGCGTCGCGCGCCCGCGAGGCGTGCAACTCCACGACCATCCGCCTGGCCACGCACTCGGACAGGAACCTTCGGCGTCCGGGCCACACACCTCGCAAGCAGCCGGGGCAGTCGTGACGGAACGTGCCAATGGGGTCGGCGCTGTGGGAGCGGTGGGCGTCGATGGGGATCGCGGCGGACCACTCCTTCTTCGCCTCCTCTTCCTCCTCCGCGATCCGGTCCGACAGGAACTCGGCGAGGCTCGGCCTGGGGTTCTGCCAGGCTTCCTCGATCGCCTCGTGCATCTGCGCGTCGAGGGCGGCGACCAAGGACTCGCCGACGACTGCCTTGACTGGCTCGGTGGGGACGTCGAGGGGCGGGTCTTGGCTCGCGCTGATCGAGATCATCTCGTCGAGTTCTTCGTGGACCACCCGCGCCTCGTGACTACGTCGTCGGTCCGCCTGCCTCCCTGCGGTCAGCCAGCGCTGCGCGGCCCGCAGGGCCTTCGTCGCCTCATCCAGCGCGTACTGCGGGTCACCGGCGACCTCACCCAGCGCGAGGGCGTGCTCGATCTCTTCCAGCGCCCCACGAGCGCGAGCCCTCCAGGTTGCGTCAGAGGTCTCACTCATCGCACGAGCACCCTCTTGCCCATCGTCGAGTGGTCGTACATGACGAGCAACTCGCGCGGAGGGTCGGTCAGGTGACGCCTGCTGACGACGATCTCCCCGCCCGCACCCGCGACCAAGGCTCGAACCTCGTCAGGGTCTGCCCAGCCCATCGAGCGGAGCCTCGACACGATCTCGCTTGCGACATGGCCGTCGAGCGGAGTCTGCGTCGCGTCGCCGTAGCCGCGCTGGATCTCCTCGCGAACCACTTGAGCCCAGTCCATGGCGTGTCCTCTCAGAGCGTGTCGGGCAACTCGAACTCGGGGTGCACGCCATGCAGATGCTCGTGCAAGTCGGCGAACGTCTGTGTGCACCGGTCCACCGGGCACTTGCCGTCCCGCAGTCGGTTGCGCATGAGGGTCAGGCGACCCTTGGCGTAGCGAGCCTGGTAGTCCGCCTTGCGCGACTCCGCTAGAGCCTGATCCCTGTCGCGCTGAGCCCACTGCAACCTGCGGGAGGCGTCGTCGCGCTCCTTGCTCAGCCGCTCGATCTCCTTCTCCTGCGGGGTCTTGCCCGGGAAGTGCTGCTTGTGCCCGGCGGGGCAGTAGAACGTGTCGTGGCTCTCGCGCAGAGCGGCGACCATGTCCTCGGGGACGCCGAAGGGAATGTGGCAGGTGCAGCACGAGAGGACCTCGATGTCGACGATCGTGCCGTAGACGTAGCCCGTGGATGCCTGGCGCAGCGTCTTGGTCGTCATCGCCGTGCCTCCGTGGCGAAGGGGGTCCGCTCGGCCTTCCCCAGGAAGGAGTGCGAGGCGGTAGCGTCGACGTTCATAGAAATATCTCCTAGGATCGTGAGATGGAGCGCGGCAGGGGCGGCTGTTCAGGGCCCACCCCC
>CALAFV010000297.1 GCA_937891445.1 uncultured Phycisphaerales bacterium
GGCCCCCCCCCCCCGCCGCATCTCCCGCACCGCCCGCGCCGGGTCCGCCACATTCCTGATCCCGAAGGCGATCGATACCACGTCCACGCTCGCGTCCGGGATCGGCAAGTTCTGCGCATCCCCCAGCCGGTACTCGATCCGCCCCGCCACCCGCTCGCGCAACTTCCGACGCCGCCCCCGCGCGATCTCCAGCATCTCCGGCGTGAAATCCACGCCGATGACCCGCGCCGCCCCCGCCCGCGCGAACGCCTCGGTCAGATCCCCCGTCCCGCACGCCACATCCAGCACGATGTCCGTCGGCTTCACCCCCGCCCGCCGCACCGCGTGCCGCCGCCACGCCTGGTCGCGCCACAGCGAGTGGACCCGGTTGTTCAGGTCATAGGACCGGGCAATCGCCCCAAACATCGACCGCACCTTCGCCGGCTTCGACTCCAGCCGGTGCGGATCCGCAAGTTCCGCCGCCGTCCAGCCTTCGGCGCCCGAGACAGCGGAGGTTGTGGCCGTTTCGCCCATAGGGCGGATCGTAGTCCCCGGTCTTCCCTCCACTCGGCCGCACCCGCCCGGTGGCTTGGCCGTACCAGCCGGCGGATGATTCCGCGACCCGGCGCAGCGCCGGCCGGCCTTCCGACGACGGAGCACCCCATGAACGCCCGCCTTCCCCTGATCGCCCTCCTCGCGGCCCTGATGGCCCTCCCCGCCTGCACGACCAACAAAACCACCGGCCGCCTCCAGTTCAACAGCCTCTCGCGCGAGGAGGAGATCAAACTCGGCACCGAGGCCGCGCCCCAACTCACCGCCGAGTTCGGCGGCAAGGTCCCCGACGAGGCCCTCCAGCAGTACGTCACCGACCTCGGCCGCCGCCTCGCCGAAACCACCGGCGTCGACGACCCCACCCTCCCCTCGCTTCCGTGGGAGTTCACCCTCCTCAACTCCGACGTCATCAACGCCTTCGCCCTCCCCGGCGGCAAGGTCTTCATCTCCCGCGCCCTGGCCGAGCAGATGACCGACGAAGCCCAGATGGCCGCTGTCCTCGGCCACGAGATCGGCCACGTCACCGCCGAGCACGCCGACGAGCGCATGGGCCAGCAGTACGGCCTGGTCCTCGGCGGCACGATCCTGGGCGCCGTCCTCGGCGGCGTCGCCGGACGCGACACCGAATCCGCCGGCATCGGCGCCGCCGCCGGCGCCACCGTCGGCTCCATCGCCGCCCTCTCCTACAGCCGCAATCAGGAGATCGAGGCCGACCGCCTCGGCATGCGCTACATGGAGCGCATCAAGTACGACCCCTCCGCCGCCCTCGACGTGCAGGAGATCCTCAAGCGCGAGAGCGAAAAGAGCGGCGCCCGCCAGCCGGAGATCCTCTCCACCCACCCGGCCTCCGACACCCGCATCCGCGACCTCCGCAAGCGCCTCGACAAGTACTACCAGCACACCTTCAACAACCCCGAGTACGTCCGCAACGCCGAGCGCTACCAGCAGCAGTTCCTCTCCCGCCTCAGGACGCTCCCGCCCCCGCAGCGGACCACCCTGAACACCGACGGCCGCCCGCGCACCAGCCTCCTCGCCGCCTCGTTCTTCGCCGACCCCACCACCTGGTGCGGCCACTGCGCCGCCGCGTCCCGCGAGGCCGACGCCGCCGAGCGCTGATCCGACTCCGCATCCCCGTCCCCACCACCGCCCGCACAAACCCGTGCGGGCGGTGATCTTCATCTCACGCGGACTTCACACCCGCCCGCGCGCAGCATTCCCCGACCGGACCAACCGCACCCCGGGAGAGGAGCCCCGCCATGGCTCTGCGCGCCGCCTCCGCGCTCGCCGCCGTCCCCTTCGTCGCCGCCCTCGCCGCCTGCTCGACCAACCCTGCCACCGGCCGCACCCAGTTCGACCTCCTCAGCCGCGAGCAGGAGATCGCCATCGGCGCCGAGGCCACCCCCGGTCTCATCCAGGAGTTCGGCGGCCAGATCCCCAGCGCCGACATCCAGGCGTACGTTAACGAGGTCGGCCATCGCGTCGCCGCCACCGTCGAGCCCGAGTACGCCGACATCCCCTGGGAGTTCCACGCCGTCAACTCCCCGATCATCAACGCCTTCGCCCTCCCCGGCGGCCAGGTCTTCATCACCCGCGGCATGCTCGAGGCCATGGACAACGAGGCCCAACTCGCCGGCGTCCTCGCCCACGAGATCGGCCACGTCACCGCCCGCCACGTCAACGAGCGCGTCAGCCAACAGACCGGCATCGGCCTCGGCGGCACCGTGATCGGCGCCGTCATCGGCGACGCCGGCATCTCCTCGCAGATCATCCAGGCCGCCAGCCAGATCG
This sequence comes from uncultured Phycisphaerales bacterium, assembly GCA_937891445.1. Taxonomy (GTDB): domain Bacteria; phylum Planctomycetota; class Phycisphaerae; order Phycisphaerales; family UBA1924; genus CALAFV01. The sequence continues at coordinate 2,320 of CALAFV010000297.1, forward strand.
GCGGCGACCTCCTCCTCCGCTCCTTCAGCCGCGACCAGGAGCACGAGGCCGACCAACTCGGCCTCCGCTACATGACCCGCGCCGGCTACAGCGCCGAGGGCATGCTCCAGGTCATGCAGATCCTCGAAAGCCAGGGCGGCGGCCCCGAGTGGCTCTCCACTCACCCCAACCCCGGCTCACGCATGGAAGACATCCGCAAGCGCATGGCCGAATACCCCGGCGGCGAGTTCTACGCCGACCGCTTCCGCCAGCGCGCCATCGCCCCCCTCTCCAGCCTCGCCGCCCCACGGCAGTGACACCACACACCTCCGTGTGCGACCTTCTTTTACGCTCTACGTTCTACGCTCTACGCCCCCCCCCACAACCTCACCCA
>CALAFV010000298.1 GCA_937891445.1 uncultured Phycisphaerales bacterium
GCCGAAAGCGGGTGGAGCAGCAGCGGGAGTTCGACGTTCTCGTACGCGGTCAGGACCGGGACGAGGTTGTAGAGTTGGAAGATGTAGCCGACGTGCTCGGCGCGCCAGCGGGCCAGCGCGGCCCGCGAGAGGCCCGCAAGTTCGACGCCGCCGACGCGCAGCGAGCCGGCGGTGGGCGTGTCGATGCCGGCGAGAAGGTTGAGCAGCGTCGTCTTGCCGGAGCCGGAGGGGCCCATGAGGGCGAGGAACTCGCCCTGCTCCACATCGAGGTCGAGTTCCTGGAGCGGCGTGATGGTCGCCGCGCCCTTGCGGTACGAGCGGGTGATGCCGCGGCATTCGATGAGCGCCATCAGTGGTTCCCTCCGGCGATCTGCGTGATCCTGATGCGGCGACCGTCGCGCAGGGCGGATGGGTCGCTCGTGATGATGAGGTCGCCCGGATGTACGCCGGCGGCAACCTCGACCCACTCCCCTTCACCGCCCTCCCCCACTGCTCCCACAACGCCGCGTCCGATCTGGACGCTGGTCCGCCGCGCTGTGGGCGAGCCGCCGGAGCGGTCGGCAAGCCAGACGTGCGCCGTGTCGCCCGTCCTGACGACGGCGCTGCGCGGGACGAAGAGGCGCTGCGGGCCGGAGGTGGACGCGGCGCCGGCAACATCCGCAGCGCCGCCGTTTCCGGAGGGCGTCGCGGCGAAGATGCGCACGCGCGCGAGCATCTCCGGGCGCAGGCGCGGGTCCGGGTCCTCGATCGCAACCTTGACCTGGAGCGTGTTCTTCTGGATATTCGCCTCGCCCAGCAGGCGTGTGACGCGACCGCGGAACGTGGTGTGCGGGAGGGCCTCAACGGTGACCTCCGCGGCCTGGCCGACGGAGAGACGGCCCGCGTCGGCCAGCGGCACATCCGCGCGGACCTGGAGGCGGCTGGGGTCGTAGAGCCGCACGGCGTAACCGCCGGCGCGCGGCGAGTCGCCTCGCGGCAACTCGTCGCCAAGGCCCATGTCGCCGCCACCGGGCATGAGGCGCGTCCCCGGTGCCGCGAGGCGGGCCATCACCACGCCGGAGGCCGGGGCGCGGATCTCCATCCGCTCCAGCCGCAGCGCGGCCTCGTCGCGCGCGGTCTGCGCCCGCGCGTGCGCTGCGCGGGCCCGCTCGAGGACCGACTTGGCCGCGGCGAGCGCACGCGTCTCTTCGATCCGCAGACGCAGACCTTCCTTCGCGGCGGCGAGGTCGGCCTCGGCCTGGCGCACCTTCGCCTCGCGGATGCCGTGCATCGCGACGTGCGTGTCGAGCATGGCCCGCTGGGCCTCGACGCGCTGGGCCAGCCGCGCCAGTTCGCCGCGCGACACCGCGCCGGTGTCCACGAGGCGGCTCTTGCGCTCCAGTTCGTCCTCCAGTTCGGCGAGCCTGGCACGCTCAACGGCGATCTCGGCAGGGTGGCGCTCGAGATCGGCGGTCGCCTCGGCGAGGACGGCCTCGGCCATCGCGACTGCGCGCGTGCGCTCGTAGGGGTTGTCCCACTGGGCCTGCGCCGCGGCGAGGTCGGCCTCGGCCTGGGCGACCATGGCGGCGGCTTCGGCGAGATCGGCCTCCGCGGCGGCCAAGGCCAGGCGAGCATCGTCGGCGACCATGCGCGCGACGACCTGGCCCGCCTCGACGCGGTCGCCCTCGAGCACGAGGACTTCGGAAACAACGCCCTCGGCCAGCGCGGAAACGTTGATGGGGAACGGGTCCGGCTCGAGCCACCCCGAGGCCTGGGCGATGACCTCGCCCGCGGCGGGGGCGCTGGCGGCGGATGAGGCCGGCACGTCGGTCTCTGTCTCGGCGGCGCGCTGGACGACCGGGACGACGGTCACGGGCGTCGCCGGCGCCAGCGCATCACGAGCGGTGTACAGGAGGAGCCCCGCCGCGGAGAGCAGCACGACCGCGGGGACAAGCACGCGCGTCTTCCAGCGCGACGGCGGACGCGGCACGGCGGAGCCGGCAGCGGGCGCCTGCGAAGGCGCAGACGTACGGCGAGAAAGCGTGGAGAGATCCGGCGCTGATGTGGTCATGAGTCCAGCCAGGGGAGAAAGAAGTGAGCGCAGACGGACGCGGCCGCCGCGGAGCGGCGGGCCACCCGGGTGCGGGCACTTCTCTGGCTAGACAGTGAGCGCGCAGTGGAGGCGCAGGAGCGTTAGCGCGGGTGTCGGCCGCGCTTCACGCCGCGTTGCAGCCGCGAGCGGCTCGGGACGAATGCAGCACGAGACAACGGCGACCGGCGGCGGCAGCACGGTCGCGTGGCCCCCCCCGAGTCCCCCCACATCCGGACGCGGCGAGCCCGGCATCTTCACGGCCAGGGCGCAGCATCCACCGTCGCACGGTTCGCCGTCGTGATCGGCGGGCGTGGCGGGGTGGTCTCCATCCTCCGCAGCGCAGCAGCAGCACGTGCCGCCGTCGCCGCCCTCGGACCTCACGGCGTCCCACACGAAGCCGACGAGCCCGCTGGCCTCGCAGCAGCACACGGGGACCCACACGGCCAGAAGGGCCGCGATGAGCCATCGGACTGTCGGGGTGAAGCGGAACATGGTCGTCGTCGTGTGTGTCGGCGGATCGGCGGCGCCAGATCATAGGTGCCGGCGGCTGCCCGTCTCCGCGGTATTTACCGGACGTGCTAGCCGGCCCGGGCGACCTCCCGGACCACGCGGATGTGGCCGTCCTCTTCGGTGCGGCAGAGGCCGAGTTCCTGGAGCGCGTTGAGGGCCGCGAGTTGCTCGGCCTGCTTCTTGGACTGGCCCCAACTGGAGGGGAACCGGCGGTCGCCGATCTCCACGGCGACCTCGAAGCACTTGGCGTGGTCGGGGCCCTTCTCGTCGAGGACGAGGTACTGCGGGGTGGTGTCGAGGTTCTGCTGGGCGTACTGCTGGAGGACGCTCTTGAAGTTCTCCTGGTGGCCGCACGATTCGGCGCGGGCGATCAGCGGGCCCAGGCGCGGCTCAAGGAAGGCCCGGGCCGCGTCGAGTCCGCCGTCGAGGTAGACGGCCGCGATCACGGCCTCGAGCACGGCGGCGGCGAGGGACTGCGGGAGCGTGTGGCGCCCCTGCATGCCGCGGCCGAGGCACAGCAGGTTGTCCAGCCCCAGGTCGCGGGCGATGTTCGCGCAGGTCTGGCGCGAGACGACCGTGGACTTGATCTTGGTCATCTCGCCTTCGAGGAGGTTCGGGTAGCCCTGGTAGATCATCTCGCAGGTGATCAGGCCGAGCACCGCGTCCCCGAGGAACTCCATGCGCTCGTTGGAGTCCAGACGCGACTCGGCGACGGAAGCGTGGCGCAGCGCCCGCTCCAGAAGGGACTTATCGCGGAATCGGTAGCCAATCGCGCGTTCGGCTGAAGCACAGATGTCGGTCTGATCCATTGGGGCTGCGACCTGCGAGAACGGCCCGCCGCGCCCGCGTGCGTCGGGTGCGGCGTGCAGACACATGAACACTGGCCGGCGCGGCCCCGTCCTCCGCCCTGTCCCCCCACCCGGCCGGCTGAGAATGCCGGCCGCTTGGCCCCCCACCTCCCCCACTCCCCTCATCGGACCGCCGCGCTGGCGCGGTCGCGGCTGCTCGCTGGCCGGAGGTGTCCCGAGAGGGGCGTTCGGCCAGGGAGCAATCGCGACAGGCCGGGGCCGCACGCAGCCCCGACACCTTCAATATACCTTCCTTCATCGGACACGGAAGGGTTTTTCCCGAGATTCCGGCTTGGGCGGGTGCGCGGTCCGGTCTTCCGAGCCCGCCGCGGGGCTCTCGCCACGGGTAGCCGTCCGGAAGCACCGCGGCTACCATCCCGCCCTGCCCGGCGGGCCATCCGGCCGCCGGTTGAAGTCCAAGCCGAGGCCACCATGCATTACCCGCACCGAACCAGCCGCATCAAGCGCAAGCGCGCCATCGGGTTCCGCGCCCGGATGAAGACCAAGAACGGCCGCAAACTCATCAACCGCCAGCGCCGTATCGGCCGGTCCATCAACACCGCGGACAAGTAAGCCCGCCGGGCAAACGCCCGAGGCGCTCAGGATCACGTTGCGACCCCGCGGCGAGCCGCGGGGTTGTTCTTTTGGTGAACCGTCGGGAGCGAGGGGCGAGGGGGACCGCCCTTACGGGCGCGTGGTGGCCGCCGCGTCGGGGGAGAACGCGGGGACCGGGCAGGCGTCGTTGTAGTACCCGAGTATCCAGCCGATCTGCCCGGAGCGGTACAGGTCCTTCATGGCCGCGACGCAATCGGCGCAGTAGCGGGAGCCGACGCCGGCCTCGAGTTCGGCCAGGGCCCGCTCGGCGGCATCCGGGCCGACGTCGGAGCGGTAGGGGCGGACGCTCGTAAGGGCGTCGAAGGCGTCGATGACGGCAAACTGACGCGCGGCGAGGGCGATGGCGTCGCCGGAGAGGCCGTCCGGGTAGCCGCGGCCGTCCACACGCTCGTGATGGTGCCGCACGATTTCGAGCACGAGGGCATCATCGACGCCCATGGCGACGAGACGCTCGTAGCCGCGGACGGCATGGGTTTTGATGATCTCGTACTCCTCATCGGTGAGCGGGCCGGGTTTGCGGAGAATGGCGTCCGGGATGTCGATCTTGCCCAGGTCGTGCAGGGCCGCGCCGACGGTGATCCGCGCGATCCTGGCGTGGTCGAGGCCGAAGGACTCGGCCATGGCGCGGGCATAGAGGACAACGCGCCAGGTGTGGTGGGCGGTCAAACCGTCCTTGCGTTCGATCTCGCGAACGAGATCGGCCACGGCGTTGGGCGAGATAGGCACGGGGGAGTGTAGGTGCCTGCGGCCGCTCGTGCCCTCCTCAAGCGACGCCAGGGGCGAGCACCCGCACAAGGACGAGGGTCTGGTCGTCGACCTGCGGGCCGTGCGCGGCGACATCGGCGAACACGGCCGCGTGGGCTTCGGCCAAGGGGCGTGAGGCGTGTCGGGCGAGGATCCGGCCAAGGGCCTCGTGGCCGAGTTGCCGCTCCGAGGCGTCGGCGACCTCCGTGAGCCCATCGGTGTAGAGGGCGAAGACATCGCCCGGCCGCGCGGTGGTCTGGCCGCTCACGTATGTCTCGTCGGGGAGCAGGCCGAGCGGCAGCCGGTCGTTGGGGAGTTCGGCGAGGACAGCGCCACCGCGGATGTGGAAGATGGGAAGGTGGCCCGCGAGGGCGTACTCCACTTTCACCTCGGGAGTTCCCGCGGCCGGCGAGCGGAAGCGCAGCGCGGCGAAGGTCGCGAACATCCCGGGCTCGACGGAGCCGGCCAGCACGCGGTTGAGGTCGTCCAGGAGCGAGGGGAGTTCGGCGGGGGTGAGCAGGCGCGTGCGCACCGCGCTCTTGACCATGCCCATAACCACGCCGGCGCGGACGCCGTGGCCGGAGACGTCCGCGAGGTACACGTCCGTGACGCCGTCGTGCGTCAGCACCTCCGTGAGGTCGCCGCCCATCTGGCCGCTGGCGACCGAGCGGGCGTAGACCTCCAGGCCGCCGGCGGTGCACGCGATGTCTGGAACCAGAGCGCGGTGGATCTGCGAGGCGAGTTCCAGTTCCGTAGAGAGGCGGGCCTTTTCGGTCTCCAGGCGGATGTTCTGGTTGGCCTGGCGTCGGATGAACATGATGAAGAGGAAGTAGCCGGCGGCCATGCACAGGATCGAGCCGAGCCCTTCGACGCTGACACGGGGAGCGCCGATCGCGAACGCGCGGGGGTGCTGGGTCGCGAACACGGCGACGACCGCGATCTGCAGGAGCGCCGCCAGGGGGAGGAGTTTCGGGCGGAGCACGCCGAGGCCGGCCCAGACGACGGCCGTGAGCCCGGAGACGACGGCCCAGAAGAGGAACGTCCGCAGCGGGCGCTCGGGGGTGAGATCGGAGATCGCCAGGACCATGACCGGCGCGAACATGAGGAAGAGGCCGGTCATCAGGAACGCGGCTTCGCCGGGGCGGATGCGTCCGACGGAGTCCCGCTCATGTCTGGACGGCGCTGGCATCGCCGTCCAGCGTATCAGAAGCGGATGCGCCACTCAGGGCCCCGTGCGCCGGAGCACCAGCGGCTCGCCGGCGAAGAGCCGGTCCGCATCAGGGCGACGCAGCAGGTCAAGCAACCGGTCGATGGACGTTGTGATCACGAACACGTGCTCATCAGTCTCGGTGCGCAGGGGCACCGGCGAGCGCATGTGGCACGCTCCGCAGATTGGCGCCCATGGTGCGCTCGCGCGGCTCCGGAGGTACCGCGGCGCTGCTCGAACGTGAGAGACGTCGGAGAGGGAGAGACCCGGGGGTTCGCCGTAGAAGAGACGGGAAGAGAGATAGGAAGGGGGCTCATCCCCGGCGTGACTGGAGGATGTCCGTCAGGGAGTCGGCCTGGTGGTCGGCGTGGTAACTGGAGCGGACCAGGGGGCCGCTCTCGACGACCTTGAAGCCGCGGCGAAGGCCCTCGTCCTTGTACATCGCGAACTGCTCGGGGGTGACCCAGCGCTCGATGGGGAGGTGGTTGCGGGTCGGCTGGAGATACTGGCCGATCGTGAGGATCTCGACGCCGACGCCGTTGCCAACGCTGGTGGCCGCCCGCACCTCGTCCATCAGTTCCAGCACCTCGGCGTCGGTCTCGCCGATGCCGACCATGATGCCGGTTTTGGCGACGACGCCCTGATCCCGGACGCGGCGGAGCAGTTCGAGCGAGCGGTCGAACTTGGCGCTGGGGCGGACGGCGGGGTACATCCGCCGCACGGTCTCCAGGTTGTGGTTGATGATGTGGGGGCGGGCGTCGATCACCATCTGGAGGGCCGCCCAGTTGCCCTCGAAGTCCGGAATCAGGACCTCGATGGACATCCCAGGGCAGGCGTCCTTGGAGCGGACGATCGTCTCGGCCCAGATGGCGGCCCCGCCGTCGGCGAGTTCGTCCCGGTTGACGCTGGTGATGACGACGTGCTTGAGGTTGGCCCCCTCGTACATCAGCCGCAGGCTCTCGGCGACGCGGCGGGGCTCATCTTTATCCACAGCCTGCGGGCGGCCGGTCTTGACGTTGCAGAAGCCGCACGCGCGGGTACAGGTGTCGCCGAGGATCATGATGGTGGCGACGCCGCGGGCCCAGCCCTCCCCCATATTGGGGCAGCCGGCCTCCTGGCAGACGGTGTGGAGGCGGTGCTCGTCGATGATCCCCTTCAGGCGCGTAAATCCTGCTCCGCCAGGGACTTTCGCCTTCAGCCACGGGGGTTTGCGCTTGAGGGCGAGTTGTTCGGGCGTCCCGGTCTGGTTATTCAGGACCATCCCGCTCAGGCTCAGAACCGGGCGATCGACCCGCTTGAGGGGATCACCTCCCAGAGGGCGCGGGTGGCGCGCCAGTGTTCGGGCCGCGACGTCGAACTCACCGGTGGCCGAGGGCGTCATTGAGGGGAGTTTAGGCCCCGGGACCGGCGGTCCCTGGACCGAAACCCGTCCACCCGGATGAGCCAAGTCTCGCGTACGCCAAGTGTCGGAGCGTCGATCGTCCGATAGGCTTACACCCGGTGGCTGGTGTCGCGCCACCGTGGTGGCTCAGCGCAGCGGGACCGCCGGTCGATGGGAGGGTCCCCCACGCGAGCGGGCAGACCGACCTTATCCCGGGCAGCGTGCCCGGCTGAAGAACTGGGCGGGGGCTGCTACGGTGTGTGCCCTCGGGGCGGCCCGGCAAGGCCGCCCGCGAGGCCGTGGAGCGGGCGAGCGAGCCCGTTGCGGTTATGCAGGAACGAACCGAGAGAGCAGGAAGGAGCGGGGCCGTGACGCAAACCGAGAGGATTCCCGGTAACGGCAGCAGGACGGTGGGGAACAGGGGCCTGGCCGCCGTG
>CALAFV010000299.1 GCA_937891445.1 uncultured Phycisphaerales bacterium
GGCGGTGAGGAAGGCGGAGATGTCGGAGGAGTTGACCTGCGCATCGCCGTTGAAATCGGCGGCGAGGGTCTGGCCGGTGACGCTGGCGAGCCAGGCGACGAGGTAGGCGCTGATGTCGGTGGAGGTGATGTGGCCGTCGTTGTCCCAATCGGCGGGGCACGGGGGCGGGGGTGGGCAGCCGTAGCGGGCGATGTTGTTGACGACGAGGCCTCCGGCGGAGATGAAGCCGCCCGCGTCGTAGATCGCCGGGCCGCCGCCGCGGCCGTCGTCGAAGACGGCGATGTCGTCCACCTCGCTCGAGGTGCCGGCGCCGAGCGGGGTCCAAGTCTGGCCGTCCCACTTGGCGATGTGGTTGACGGGCTGGCCCTCGGAGTTGATGAAGCCGCCGCCGGCGTAGAGGGCCGGACCGGCGCCGTCGTCGAGAACGTCGAGGGTGTTGATGCTGAAGGTGGAGAACTCGCCGGTCAGCAGGCCGACGCGGGACCAGGAGTTGCCGTCCCAACGGGCGATGCTGTTGACCTCGAGCGTGCCGCCGGCCATCGTGAAGTTGCCGCCGACGTAGAGGGCAGGGCCGGAGCCATCGTCGAAGACGGCCATGCACGTGACGCCGCCGTTGATGCCGCCGCCGACATCGCTCCAGGTCAGGCCGTCCCACTTGGCGATGCGTGAGATGGGCACGCCGCCGGCGTGGGAGAAGAAGCCGCCGACATAGAGCGCGGGGCCGTCGCCGGCGCCGTCGTCGTAGACGCACAGCGCGTACGCGGAACTGTCCACACCGCCGCCGAGGGATTCCCACGTTGTGCCGTTCCATCGGACAACGCGGCTGACGGCGGCGCCGCCGGCGTTCGTGAAGGTGCCGGCGGCGTGGATCTGGCCGTTGAAGACGGCCAGGGCCAACACCTGACCGTCGAGGGTCGCTGAGCCGAGGGGGGACCAGGAAGAGCCGTCCCAGATGGCGACTCGGCTGGCGTCGGGCCCGCCGATGATGCTGGTGAAGTTGCCGGCGACGTAGAGGTTGCCCTCGTGGTGGAGGAAGTCGCGGATCAGGCCGTTGAGGCCCTGGCCGAGGGGGTGCCAGGCCTCGCCGTCCCAGCGCGCGATGCGGCTGGTGCCGGGAACGCCGCCGGCGGAGGTCATCAGGCCGCCTGCGTAGAGGCTGCCTTGGTAGACGGTCAGGGCATCAATGCTGCCGATGGTCCCGGAGCCGACGGGGGACCACGTGGGGTTCTGACAGGGCTGGGCGAGGGCGGGGCTCACAACGGCCGCCGCGAGGAGCGTCGGACCGAGGATCGATCGCTGCATCGGATGGGGCGTCCTGGTTCAGGGTGGTGGGCTTGGTTTGGAACGTACATGAGGAAAGAGCGAACGTCAAGAGGTTGCCAGTAATTTGCTGGCAAGTATTGCGGGCAGGGCGAGGGCGTGTATAGTGCCCGAACTGGGGGGGATGACCGATGGAGCATCTCCGTGGGAACCGCTGAACCAGACACGACCGTGATCGCGGGGGAAACGGCCTTCGAGCAGCAGGCGCAAAGCGTGCTCGGCGAGTTGCGCGGGGCCTTCGCCGCGATCGTCGAGGCCGCGCCCCAGCCGGTGCGGCGGGCGGTGGACCTGCAGCGGGCGCTGGAGGTCGATGCGCCGCTGGCATGGCGCGTGTTCAAGGTCGTGTCGGCGGAGGATGCCCTGGCGGCGGCGCCGTACGTGCCGACGCGCGGGCAGGTGCAGACGCTGCTGGAGGCGGGGGCGCGGCGCGGGCTGCCGGAGGGTGTGCTGGCGCGGGCGCGGCGGGCGATCGAGACGTACGAGGACTTCCGCCGCGAGCACGCCGGGGAGCGGGCCGCGCTGGACGCGATGATCGCGGCGCTGCGGCCGGGAGACGCGGGGGAGATCGACGAGCGGACCCGGCGCGTGGCCTTCGAGCAGAACGCGCGGATCTGGGGCCTGCGGGCCGCCGCGGCGGCGCGGGCGTTCATCCTCCACCCGATCGCGGAGCCGGGGCGGCTGGGGGCCGCGGCGGTGGCGGGGCTGATCGGGCTGCACGCGGTGCGGCCGGGGGTGCCGCTGGTGGTGCACGCGCGGTCGATGTTCGACTCGGGCAAGGGGGGCGTGGGCGAATCGGCACAGGGGACGTACCCCGCGGAGGACCACAGCGGGCTGCTGATGCAGTTCAGCACGCCGGGGCTGGAGTACCGCACGGAAGTGGGCGATGACAACATGCTGACGACGCGGGTCTGCGCGCCCGGGATCGGGCGCCGGGCCGCGGCGACGGCGTTCTCGCTCACACGGTCGATGGTGGAGACGGAGGGGCTGGGAACGGTCACGCTCAACCACGGGACGAGCACGCCGGTGGAAGTGTGCCACCTGGACTTGCTGGTGCCGGCGGGGCTGAGCGACCCGACGACGGCCCGCATGGCCGTGTACGGCCGGCGCACGCGCGTCGAGGCCGTTTTCGAGCGGCGGCAGACGGACCTGATGCCGATCCGCGGCACCGTGACGCACCTGGGGACCGTCCGCGAGGTGCTGGCGCTGCCGGGCGTGCCCCGCTGGCCGGAAGTCGTGCGGCACGCGCTGGAGGTCATCGGCGCGGCGGACGTCATGTTCGACGCGTACCGGTGCAGCGTGGCGTATCCGGTGCTGCACACGCTCGTGAGCATGCAGGTGGACAGCCGCGCGTCGAACTGATCGGCTCTTCGGCACACACCAGCCCCCCCACTCCCACCTCTTCTCCCTCCCACCTCTTCTCCCCACAAAAACGCCGGGGTCCTGAACGCGGATGCGTCCCGGACCCCGGCGCTGTGATGCCTGCTTTCTGTTGCGATGCGGCGCGCCGCGCTCAGCAACCGGTCGAGAGAGCCTGGAGCCAGGCACTCAGGAAGGCGCTGATGTCGGACGAGTTGACGGCGCCGTTGCCGTCGAAGTCGGCGTTGAGGTCCTGGTTGTTCAGGCTGTCGAGCCAGGAGGTGAGGAAGGCGGAGATGTCGGAGGAGTTGATCTGGGAGTCCTGGTTCCAGTCCACGGGGCAGGCCGCGGCGGGCTGGACGGAGAACAGAAGGATGGGGCTGGGGCCGCCCGCGCCGCCGCCGGCGCCGTTGCCCTCAGTGGCCGTGGCGACGAAGGAGACCTCGCCGTCGATGACGAGCGAGAGCGTGTAGGTGCCGACGGGGAGGGTGCCGGTCGCGTCCATCAGGTTGATCGAGAAGCCGGTCTCGGGGGCGGTCTGGTAGGAGAAGACCTCGCCGCCGGGGCCGGTCAGCGTGTACGTCGCAACGAAGTCCACGACCGTGCCGGGGAACCCGGTGGGGCCGGCAACGTTGATGTTGATGCTCGTCGTGTAGGCGACGGGGGCGGGGACGTCGAACGTGTAGGTGAACTCGATCGCGGCCTGGGCGTGAGCGGACGTGCCGGGAGGGCCACCGCCGCCGATGCTGAAACTGATGGCGTCGAGGGAGAGGGTGTCGTAGCCGTTGAAGCCGCCGGTCTGGGAGACGGGGCCGGTGATGAAGCCGGGGACCACGATCATGTCGGACCAGAAGCCGTAGTCGCCGGGGGATGCGCCGACGACGAGCGGGCCGCTCTCCATCGTGTTGCCCCCGGGGTCGGTCCAGGTGCTCTCGCCGCGGACCTCGCGGACCTGGGAGGTCGGGACGATGAGCTGGGCATTGGCCGCGGAGGCGGCAGCGCCGAGGGCGGCGACCGTGGCGGCCAGGGCGAGACGGGAACGGGGCATGGGCAACTCCTTCTGTACGAAACACGGGTGCTGAGGGGACCACGGGGAAACCCGGGCCCGCTGGAGCCATGAGTGTGCCGCGCCGGGCCGATTTGTGCAAGTACCTTGCTGGCAAGTTTGCCGCAAAAAGGAACCCCTCCCGAGGCCCGAGGTACGGGGGGCCGCGGGAGGGGTGTGGAGGAGGTGTGAACCTGGGGAATCTGGATCGCACGGCCGGCGGGGTCGGCCCGCCGGGGCCGGTCAGCAGCCGTGCTGGACGGCCTGGAGCCAGGCGGTGAGGAAGGCGCTGATGTCGGTGGAGTTGGTCGCCTGGTCCTGGTTGAAGTCGGCCTCAAGGGTGCCGTCCTGCACGCTCTGGAGCCAGGTGGTCAGGAAGGCGCTGATGTCGGAGGAGTTGACCGTGCCGCTGCCGTCCCAGTCGGCGGGGCAGGGCGCGCCGGTGTCGATGCGGTAGACGTAGGCGGCGCCGGGGCCGTCGTGGTCGCCGGGGCCGGCCAGGTTGGCGCCGATCACGACCGTG
>CALAFV010000300.1 GCA_937891445.1 uncultured Phycisphaerales bacterium
GGGGGTGAGCAGCCGGCGCTTCGCGGACCGGGCGGAGCGGGCGGCGTACTGCGTCTTCGAGCACGTGTACTTCGCCAACCCGGCGAGCACGGTCTTCGGGCAGAACGTGCAGGTGGCGCGGGAACTGATGGGCGAGCGGCTGGCGGCCGAGGCGCCCGTCGAGGCGGACTACGTCGTGCCGATGCCCGACTCGGGGCGGTCGGCGGCGATCGGCTACGCCAAGGCGAGCGGGATCCCGTACCGCGAGGGGATCGTGCCCAACCGGTACGTGGGGCGGACGTTCATCAAGCCCACGCAGGCGGAGCGCGCGGCGGCGGTGCGGCTGAAACTGAACGTAGTCCGCGAGATCGTGGAGGGGAAGCGGCTGATCGTCGTGGACGACTCGATCGTGCGCGGGACGACGACCAAGACGAAGGTGGACCAGATCCGGGAGGCGGGGGCGAGGGAGATCCACCTGCGGATCAGTTGCCCGCCGATCAAGCACCCGTGCTATTTCGGGGTGGACTTCGCGTCGCGCGACCAGTTGATCGCGCACGGGCGGAGCGTGGAGGAGATCCGCGACTTCCTCGGGGTGGACTCGCTGCACTACCTGTCGCTGGACGGGCTGCTGTCGTGCGTCGTGCGTCCGCGGCGGGATTACTGCACGGCGTGCTACAGCGGGGACTACCGGCTTGATCCGGAGCACCCGGTGAGCGTCGAGGTGAGCACGGCGCAGTTGAGCCTGATTCCGTAGGCAATGGGGAATGGAAGAAGGCACTAGGCACTAGGCACCAGGCACTAGGACAGGCGCTTGGTTCAATCCCGCCCCACCCCTCTTCCATTGCCCATTGCCCATTCCCCGATGCCCCTATGCGGACGGCGTCTTGCGCGGAAGGAAGATCAGGCACAGCCCCAGCAGGAGGAGCAGCATCGCGAAGCCGGCGACGGGGAAGGTCCAGCCGGCGGCTTCGAGGGCGGTGCGCTTGAAGCGCTGGGCGGGCATCTGGAGTTTGGGGATGACGTGGAGGGCGGCCTGGTACTGCCAGGTGCGCTCCTGGAGCGGGGGGATGGCGACCAGGTCCTCGGCGATCTCGTCGCCGCGCTGGGCACGGGCTTCCAGGCGATGCTCGCTGCGGTCGGAGCGGGGCCAGCGGAAGGTTTTCGCGTCGATCGTGCCGTCGGGCATGAACTCGTAGAAGGTGAAGCGCCAGTCGGCGCGGCGGACGGAGCCCCATGACTGTGGATCGAAGCCGGGGGGCGTGGTCCGCGTGACGAGGACGAAGCGGGGCGTGGGCTGCTGGCCGCGCTCGTCGAGGGCGGGCTCGCCGGACTTGAGCGCGGGGCGGATGGCGAGCATCGCGGCCCACTCGGCGTAGCCGCCGAGGTCGGGGATGTCCGGGGCCGGGGGGTTCTTGACGGGGACGAGGATCTCGGTGTCGCCGTAGCGGACGCGGAGCGCGGCGTTGCCCGCGGCGTCGGTCGCGTCGGTGATGGAGACCGGGCGGCCGTGAACCTCGGCGGTGCGGGTGGTGGTGGGCTCGATGCGGTAGCGGTCGAAGTCGGCCCGCTCGTTGTACGCGGCGGCGCGATAGCCCATCGCGATAACGGCGATGACGAACACGACGCCGGCAAGGGCGGTGATCGTCAGGCCGATGATGCGGGTTCTGGGCATTGCGTGGCCCCCCCGCTGCTCGCGGGGTCAGTGGTGGTTGTGGCCGTGGTCGCCGCCGGCCGCCGCGGGCGCGAGGCCGGGGAGCGTCAGGCCGCGGACGGGGCGGGACTTCTGCGGGCTGGACTGCTCGGGGGCGTAGGGGCCGACGGGGAAGCCCTGGGAGATGTCGCGCGCGGGCGGGACGGCCGCGACGGGCGCGGCGTGCTCCTCGGCGTGGTGGAGGTACTGGTGCTTGGGGGACTCGGGGTTCTCGGCCTCGCGGCGGGCGTGGACGGTGATCGGGGTGTTGGCCCCGACCGCCGACCCGGAGGGGAGCACGATGCCGCCGGTGCCGCCATCGACGACGTACGCGGCCTTGAAGCGGTCCACCGTGCCGCGCGTGCCCAGGTCGATCATGGTGAAGCCGAGGAAGAAGAGGACGGTGACCATGGTGAAGAGGAAGACCATGGTGTTGAGGGGGTTGTCGTAGCGGAGTTGCATGAAGAACATGACGACCAGGGTCGTCTTGATCACCGCGATGGAGAGGGCGACGAAGACGTTGACCCAGTCGGGGAGGACGACGTTGAACATCGTCGCGACGAAGGTCTCCACCTGCGAGGCGCCCCAGGTGAGGACGGTGAGCGCGAGCAGGGCCATGAGGACGGCCAGGAGCGTGCTGGGGGGCACGATGGTGTGGCCGTGGTGGTGGTGGCTGTCGGCCGCGCCGGCGGGGTAGACGTCGAGTTCCGTGCCGTTCTGGGGCGCGGCGACGGAGGGGTGGCCGGGGGCGTTGGGGTCGTGGGGCTTGCTGTGCGCCATGGTGCTGCCTCGGTGTGCGGGGGCGGGATGGGAAGAGGAGGAAGGGGTAGGCGGAGAGGACACGGCCTGAAAGGCCGTGCCACGGGGATCAGTGGATCAGATAGAGCATGGGGAAGAGGAAGATCCAGACGATGTCGACGATGTGCCAGTAGAGGCCGACGCCCTCGACGGCGGTGTAGTGCTCGGGGCCGTACTTCTGGCGGAGGGCGCCGGAGAAGAGCCACATGAACAGGCCGATGCCGACGGTGACGTGGAGGGCGTGGATGCCGGTGGCGCCCCAGTAGATGCCCCACCACATGGGCTCGTAGGGGTCGCCGGCGGCGGGGTAGGAGTAGAACCAGCCGGGGAGGAGGCCTTCGCGGTACTTCTTGGAGTACTCGAAGATGAACTTGATGGCCAGGAAGACGAAGCCGCAGGCCATCGTGATCAGGATGTTGGTCTTCAGCAACTTCTGCTGGCCGAGTTGGGCGTTGCGGACGGCGCAGGCGACGGTGTAGGAGGAGACGAGCAGGACGACGGTGTTGGTGAGGCCCCACTGCCAGTCGAGGTGGTGCGAGCCGGCGCGGAAGGCCTCCGGGTGGAGCATGCGCATCACCGCGTAGCCGACGAAGAAGCCGCTGAAGAGGAGGATCTCGGTCGCGAGGAAGAGCCAGACGCCCATCTTGACGGCGTCGAACTCGTGGTCGCGGTCGCGGTAGTGGGCCGCGGCGCGGTAGCGCTTGTAGGGCGGGAGCGACGGGTCGTCGGGCCGCTGGTGGGTGGCTGCGTGTCCGAGGTCGATGGTCGCCATGGTGGTCTCGCGCTTCGGGGTCGCTGGAACGAACGGGTCGGGTAGAAGAGGAAGCGGGAGGAGAGACACGGCCTCAGCGGCCGTGCCGCGGGGTCAGTGGGCCTTCTTTCCGGCAGGGAGCGGGTCGGGGAGGATGAACTCGCCGGGGCGGGTCTGCGCCGGGAGCACGTCGTCGTAGGGGTACGGGCCGTGGGTGACGATCGGCTCGTGGTGGAAGTTGTGCTCGATCGGCGGGCTGGCGGCGTGGGTCCACTCAAGGGTGAGGGAGCCCCACGGGTTCGGCGGCGCCTTGCGGCCGGCGACGAGCGACTGGACGAAGACGAACAGGTGCGTGAAGAGGCCCAGAGCCAGGACCCAGGAGCCGACGGTGGAGAGTTGGTGCAGGAAGGTGTACTGCTCGAGGTAGGAGGCGTAGCGGCGGGGCATGCCCTGGGTGCCGAGGATGAACTGCGGGAAGAAGGTGAGGTTGAAACCGACGAAGACGAGGAAGAAGCCCACCTTGGCCCAGAACTCGTTGTACATCTTGCCGAACATCTTGGGCCACCAGTGGTGCAGGCCGCCGATCATGGCGATGACGGTGCCGCCCATCATGACGTAGTGGAAGTGGGCGACGATGAAGTAGGTGTCGTGCAGGTGCAGGTCGGTGGCGAGGCACCCGAGGAACAGGCCGGTGAGGCCGCCGATGGAGAAGGTGAAGAGGAAGCCCAGGGCGTAGAGCATGGGCGCGGTGAAGGCGATGGAGCCCTTGTAGAGGGTGGCCGTCCAGTTGAAGACCTTTACGGCGGTGGGGATGGCGACCAGGAAGGTCAGGGCGCTGAAGATGGCGCTGGCGACCTCGCCCTGGGACGCGAACATGTGGTGGCCCCACACGATGAAGGCGATGCCGGCGATCGCGATCGAACTGAAGGCGACGGCGCGGTAGCCGAAGATGTTCTTACGGGCGTGGGTGGTGACGATCTCGGAGATGATCGCGAAGCCCGGGAGGATCATCACGTAGACGACGGGGTGGGAGTAGAACCAGAAGAAGTGCTGGAAGAGGACCGGGTCGCCGCCCAGGCGCGGGTCGAAGATGCCGATGTGGAAGAGCCGCTCGAAGAGGAGCAGCAGGAGGGTGATGCCGATGACGGGGGTGGCGAGGACCTGGATGATGGCGGTGGCGTAGATGCCCCAGACGAACAGGGGCATGTCGAACCAGCCCATGCCCGGGGCGCGGAGTTTGTGGACGGTGACGACGAAGTTCAGACCGGTGAAGATGGACGAGAAGCCGAGGATGAACGCCGCGGTGATCATCCAGACGACGCGCCAGTGCTCGGCGTCGGTCATCGTCGAGTAGGGCGTGTAGAACGTCCAGCCGGTGTCAACGCCGCCCTGGATGATGGAGACGATGCCGAAAATGGTGCCGAAGAGGTAGACGTACCACGAGGCGAGGTTGAGGCGGGGGAAGGCGACGTCCTTGGCGCCGATCATCAGCGGCAGGAGGAAGTTGCCCAGCGAGGCGGGGATGGAGGGGACGATGAAGAGGAAGACCATGATCACGCCGTGGAGCGTGAAGATGCGGTTGTAGGTGTTGTTGCCGTCGGCCCACGACTCGCCGATGTTGAGCCACTGGCCGGAGATGACCTGGTTGGTGCTGGTGTCGATGACGGTCGGGGTGAAGAGTTCGAGGCGGACGGCGAGCGCGGCGACGCCGCCGAGGAAGAACATGAAGAGCACCGCCACGAGGTACATCACGCCGATCTTCTTGTGATCGACGGTCGTCATCCAATCCCAGACGATGGCGAAGAAGCCGCCCTTGGGATGGAGGTAACTGACGTCGTGGTCGTGGCCGTGGCCGCCCCCGCCGTGGTGGGGAAGGTCGTGGCCGGTGCTGCCGGTGATGGTCGCCATGGCTCACCTCCGCACGGGTCGTGCGAGGAAAAAACTCCGGTTACTGCCCCCCGCCCTGCTGCTGCTGATCCTGGCCCGACGGCTGGCCCCCGGCCGGGGCGGCGCGGCCGCTGACCTCGGGGGACTTCATGAAGGCGATGAGGCCGTCGAGTTGCTTTTCGTCGATGAGGCCCACGTACGAGTTCATCTGCGGGCCGTAGCCGGCGACGAGCCTCTTGTTGGGCTCGTAGATCGACTCGCGGATGTAGTTGTAGAACGTCTCGTCGTCGGAAAGATCGACCTGCTCGCCGTTGGACATCGTCTCGACGCGGCCGTAGAGGCCCTTCCAGGAGGGCCCGGTGCTCGCCGAGCCGTCGAGCGTGTGGCAGGCCATGCACCCCTTGGCGCGGTAGAGGAACCTGCCGTACTCGACGGGGTCCTCGATCACGATCTCCTCGGCCTTGTAGGCGGCGTAGGCCTCGGGGGAGACGACGCGGAGGGTCGCGTTCATCTCCGAGTGGTCGGTGCCGCAGTACTCGGCGCAGAAGATGTTGTGCTCGCCCTCCTTCTCCGGCATGATCCAGAAACTGGTGAAGCGGTTGGGGAAGACGTCGAACTTCACCCGCATGTCGGGGATGTAGAAGGAGTGGATGACGTCGGCGCTGGACATCATGAACTTGGTGGGACGCCCGGCGGGGACGGTGATGACCGGTGAGTCCTTGCCGCCGACGCGCTTGACGTCGTTGGGGCCCAACTGGCGGCCGTTGTCGTAGGTGACGCCGTTCCAGTCCCACTGGCGGGCGGAGATGCGGATGATCTCGGCGCCGGCGGGGGCGATCGTCTTCTCCATGTAGCCGCGGAAGCCCCAGAAGAAGATCACGACCATCACCAGCAGCGGGATGATCGACCAGGCGAGTTCCAGCGCGGTGTTGTGCGATGGGCTGCGCTTCGTCGGGACGCCGGGCTTGCGGCGGTACTTCCAGGCGAAGTAGTACGCCAGGCCGAGCACGACCGTGAAGGAGATGATGCAGGTCCAGAGGATGAACATGAAGAGCCGGTCGGTCTCCTGGCCGGACTCGCTGGCGGCCTGGGAACCGAACCAGAGCTTGTGCAGCGCGCTCTGGGCGAGGGTGCCGGGGAACGCGAGGATGCTCAGGGGTGTGTCGTTCATGGTCGTCACGGGCTCGTGCCCTCCCCGGGCTGATCGGAAGTCTGTCCCCCCTCCCCCGCCGTTCCCCCCGCCTCCCGCGCGCCGCCGCCCTGCCCTGCCGCGAGGCGGCGGGCCACCCAGCGGTGGCGCTCGGCGTAAAAGAGCCAGCCGATGAAGCCTCCCAGGAGCAGGACGGTCGCGGCGCCCGCGGCCTGCATGAGGCGCATCGCCCGCAGCACGTAGCCGCCCTGGGAGGGGTCGAAGTGGTAGCACCACAGCAGGAAGCGGTCGGTGAGCGAGCCGATCCGGCCGTCGGCGGCCTCGACCAGGGCCAGGCGCAGGTCGCGGACCGGGTAGGTCAGGCCGGTGAGGTAGCGGGAAATCGTGCCGTCCGGCGTGAGGACGATGATGACGGCGCCGTGGGAGTACTCGCCGGAGTCGGGGAGGTAGCGGTACGGGAAGCCCAGGGCGTCGGCCAGGGCGCGGCTGTTGGCGGCCGGGCCGGTGAGGAAGGACATCCCGGCACGGATGGAGTCGTCGATGGTGCGCTCGTAGGCCATGAGCGCATCGTTCTTCTTGCGCTCGGCGTCGATGGGCTGGTCGCGCGGGTCGAAGGAGACGAACAGCGCGTCGTAGTCGGTGCCGACCGTGAGGTCGTCCAGGCCGCGGAAGGACTCGATCGTCTCCTCAACGACCTTGGGGCACAGCAGCGGGCACCGGAAGTACATCATCACAACGACCACCGGCCGGCGGCTCCCCTCGCGCGGGCCGGGGCGGTTGAACAGGTCGCCCAGGCGCACGGGCTTGCCGGAGGAGTCGGTGAACTGCAGGTCGAGGGGGATGGTGTTCCCGGTGTTGTCCTGGAGTTCCAGGCCGCGGACCTGCTCGGGGAGTTCGTTGCGGATGATCTGGGCCCGAGCGCCGGGAGCGACGCCGAGCGCCGCCGCCACGGCCAGCGCGCACGCGGCCAGCAGCCGCGTGAAGCGGCTGGTGCGGGCGGCGGGCTGGGTCGGGCGGTCGATCACGGTTGGTGCGGAGTTACTGGGGGTTTTGTGAGGCCGAGCCGGAACGATAGTGCGAGACGTACTGATCGATCACGCGCCGGCGGGCGGTCTCGATCGGGAGTTGGACGAAGCCCTTGGACTCATCCGCCCAGACGTAGCCGCGCTGCAGGCGGTCGTTCGCGTCCTGGCGGGCGCGGAGCACCTCGGCCTCCAGGCCGTGCTGCTCGGCGAGGTCGAGCTGGTGGATGGTGTAGGAGAGGTAGTAGAGGTACACGGCGAGCGTCGCGATGATGACGATGACGAAGGCGAGGAAGCCGGCGGCCATGACGCGGCCGGGGTTGGCCAACTCGCCGTGGGCGTGCTGAGGCCGCTCCTCGGCGGTGGTGTGGCGGTGCCACTCGTCCGGCGGGTCGTGCATGTCGGGCGTGTGGCCGACGGGGTGCGTGTGGTTGTGCGGGTCGCTGACCATGGGGGTGGTCCTTCAGTCGTGTCTTCGCCGGCGGCGGGGTCTCAGACGTAGTTCTTGTGCTCCAGGGCCTCGGCCAGGCGCGGGTCGCGCAGCGGGACGAGGGGCGTGCTGACGGCCCGCTTGGCAACGGCGCCGAGGAAGAGGCAGACCGGCCCGAGGATGCCGAAGAGGTCCAGCCACCAGTACCGCATGCCGGTGCTGCCGTGGTACGCCTCGACGGTCTCGGTGAGCACCGGGCGGACCATGAAGAACAGGTCGGCGGCGTGCATGACCAGCAGCCACGCGGCGACCGAGCCGATCAGCAGCATGTTGCGCTTCACGCCGCGGAAGAGCAGCACCAGGAACGGCGCCAGGAAGTGGCCGAGGCAGAGCAGGTAGAAGAGGTTCTCCCACCCGTGCTGCTTGCGGAGGATGTACCAGGCGGTCTCTTCGGGGATGTTGGAGTACCAGATCAGGAAGTACTGGCAGAAGGCGATGTAGGCCCAGAAGACCGTGAACGCGAGCACGAGTTTGCCCAGGTCGTGGAAGTGCTCGGCGGTGACCATGCCCTTGAGCGCGCCCGCGCGGCGGACCAGGGCGAGCGTGACCACCAGGAGGCAGGTGCCCGAGAGGATGTTGCCCGCGAAGAAGTAGACGCCCCACATGGTGCTGAACCAGTGGAACTGCATCGACATGATCCAGTGGAAGGCGGCGAAGGCGGTCGTGAGGGCGTAGAGCAGCAGGCCGAAGGAGGAGATCCAGCGGGCCTTGGCGGTCAGTTCGCGGTCGCCGGTCTCGTCCTGCTTGCGGCTGATGCGGTAGAGGCTGACGCCCAGGAAGGACCAGATGCCGAAGTAGACGATCGAGGCGACGACGAACGTCCAGGGGTTGAGGAAGGGCTGCTTCGTCTGGGCCAGCACGTCGGTCTGGGTGATCCCCGGCTTGAGCCAGCCGAAGAGCGCCCCGCGGGTCCAGCCCAGTTCGGCGATGAGCACCGGCGCGCCGAGGATCGCGACCACCGGCATCAGGCCGGCGACGTTTTCCAACTGGCGGCGGACCGTGGCGGCCCAGCCGGCGTTGAACTGGTTGAAGATCATCACCAGCCCGAGCGAGCCCAGCGCGAGGCTCAGGGCGTAGAGGAACCCGACGTGGTACGACGCCAGCGCGTGGGCGGCGCCGACCGAGCCGGCGCCGATCACGGTGAAGACGATGCAGACCGCGCCGAGGAAGAAGAGCGCCGTGGGCAGGATCTTCAGCGCGCCGCCCGGGATCGTCGCCTGCTCGGCGGGGATCGTCACCGGCGGGATCCGCTGCGCCTCGCCGAGGTCGTGGATGGAAGCGGGGTGAGCGCTCATCGGCCGCCCTCCTGCTGCTGCTGATCCGGCGTGCTCCCGCCGCCGGCTGGTGGTGTCGTGCCGCCCTGGGCGGGCTGCGGCCGCGTCGTGCGGGTCCGCTCGAGGCGGTCCTTCACGTCCGCGGGGAGTTGCCCCAGATCCGTGGTCCAGGATTCCTGCAGGACGCGGACGTAGGCGACGATCGCCCACGCCTCCTTCTCATCCACGGCGTGGCCGTAGGCGGGCATCTTCACGGCGCCGGTCTGGTCCACCAGCCCGTTGCGGATCACGTCGAAGATGTGGCCGTCGCGGGCGGTGGGCTGGGAGCGGTCGGTGTACTTCTCGTCGTGCCAGTCGGGGAGCGGGTACGACCAGCGGCCGCCGACGGGGCCCTTGCCGTCGCCGGTGTAGTTGTGGCAGACGGCGCAGTAGATCGTGAAGCGCTCCTTGCCGACCTCGAGCATGCGGGCCATCGCCTGGCCGGTGTCCTCGCCCGGGGCGCGGAAGGCGTCGATCGCGCTCTGCGGCATCCAGACGAGTTTCTCGCCGTCGGGGCCGATGCCGCGGTAGAACGCCGGGTCGTCCTTGAGGAACCCGGACCGGTCGGCCGCGGACGCGTCGGTCGAGCGGCCGAAGGCGACGGCGCCGGCCACGGCGGGGCGCATCGTCCGGCCGTCGGCGAAGAACTGCGACCCCTCCTGCGGACGCCACTTGGGCTGATCGTCCATGTCGGGGAAGAACTGGCGCGGCGGATCGTCGCTGCGCTCCCCGCGGCACCCCCCCGCTCCCAGAGCCAGGAGGCCGGCGGCGGTGGCCGCGAGCAGCCTGGCGGCGATCGTGCTCGGTGCGTGCTGCACGGCTTACTCCTCCACCAGTTCGATGGCGACGGCCCCGGCCTTCTCAAGCAGGGAGCGCGTGGCGGCGGGGTCGAACTTCGGGTCGCGGGCCTCGATGGCGATGATGAACTTGTCGTCGCTGACGCGGAGGAACCGCTCCTTCTTCAGCAGCGGGTGGTACCACATCGGCAGGCGGTTGAAGGCGAGCATCCCGAAGAGGGCGCTGAAGGCGGTGAAGAGCACGCCCACCTCGAAGGTGATCGGGACGAACTGCTCCCAGGCGTTGGTCGGCTTGCCCTGCACGACCAGCGGGTAGGCGACGTCGGAGATCCACCACTGCATCAGGTAGCCCAGGCCGGCGCCCGTGAGGCCCAGGATGCCGACCACCAGGGGGAGCTTCGTGTCGGGGTTGCCCATCGCCTCGTCCATGCCGTGGACGGGGAAGGGGCTGTAGACGTCCCAGCGCCGGTAGCCGGCGTCGCGGACCTTCTCGGCGGCGTGGTAGAGGTCGGCCGGCGTGGCGAACTCCGCCATCATGCCGTAGACGCGCTCGCCGGTGGGCGTCTTGTAGACCTTCGGGTTCTTCGGTGCTCGGGCCATGCGCGGCTCCGGTTGTCTCGATGGCGCCCGTCGGGGCGTGGGGTCAGTGGCTGTGCTCGGCGTGCTTCCCGTGGCCGTGGTGCGGCGAGGCCTGGGGGAGGACGTTCTTGATCTCGCTCATCGCGAAGACGGGGAGGAAGCGGAGGAACAGGAGGAAGAGCGTCGTGAAGATGCCGATGGTGCCCACGAAGGTGAGGATGTCCACCGGGGTCGGGTAGAACATGCCCCACTCGCCGGGGATGAACGCGCGGTGGAGGCTCGTGACGATGATCACGAAACGCTCGAACCACATGCCGACGGTGACGGCCAGGCACACCAGCCAGATCACCAGCGGGTTGGTCCGCAGGCTGCGCACCCAGAAGACCTGGGGGCTGACGACGTTGCACAGGATCATCGTCCAGTAGGCCCACCAGTACGGGGCGCCCCGCTCGCTGAGCCAGGTGGGCAGGGCGCGGTTGAAGGCGAAGACGTCGCGCTCGTAGGTGTTGCCGCTGTACCAGGCGATGAAGAACTCCATCGAGTACGCGAAGCCGACCATCATGCCCGTGACCAGGGTCACCTTGGACATGTTCTCCAGGTGGCGCAGCGTGATGAGGTCCTTCATGTTGGGGAACAACTCGCGGGCCGGGATCATCAGCAGCATCACCATGGCGAAGCCGCCGAAGATGGCGCCCGCGACGAAGTAGGGCGGGAAGATCGTCGTGTGCCACCCGGGCAGGACCGAGGTGGCGAAGTCGAAGGACACGATCGAGTGCACGCTGAGCACCAGCGGCGTGCTGATGCCCGCGAGCATGAGGTAGGCCTTCTCGTAGTTCTGCCAGTGCCGCTGGCTGAAGCGCCACCCCAGGGCCAGCAGGCCGTAGATGAACGCCCGCAGGCGGTCGGCGGTGATCGAAAGGAACGGCAGCAGCGGCTTGCCGGGGCCCTTCTGCAGGCGGAGCACGGCCCGGTCGCGGAGCGTCGCGAAGTCCGGGATCATGCCCATGTACCAGAACAGCAGCGACACCGTGCCGTAGGTGCTCACCGCGAAGAGGTCCCACAGCAGCGGCGAGCGGAAGTTGGGCCAGATCGCGTTGGAGTTGGGCAGCGGGAACATCATCCACGCCATCCAGGCGCGGCCGACGTGGATGCCCGGGTAGGTCGCGGCGCAGATGACCGCGAAGATCGTCATCGCCTCCGCCGCGCGGTTGATGCTCGTGCGCCACTTCTGCTTCAGGAGGCAGAGGATGGCGCTGATGAGCGTGCCGGCGTGGCCGATACCGATCCAGAAGACGAAGTTGGTGATGTCCCAGGCCCAGCCGACCTGGTTGTTCAGGCCCCAGACGCCGACGCCGGTGATGATCAGGTACGCGATCATCGCCGTGCCGAGGCCGGCGATCGTCGCCGTGAGCCCGAAGACCGGCAGCCACCACCGCCCCGGCCCCTGCTCGGCGTAGCCGCAGACGATGTTGGTCACGTCGTGGAAGGACCGGCGGCCGAGGACCAGCGGCCCGCGGTAGCCGGGATCGTCCACGAGGGAACCGTCACCCGTCTCCGGGTCCCACTGGTGCGGGGCTTCGGGGGGCTGCGCCTGGCCCGCCATGCGGGCGGCGGCGATCTGGTCGGGGTGCTCGGGGGGGTGATCCCTCATGCGATGCCTCCGAGGACGGGCAGGCGGACCTTGACGCCGCGTTCAGCCGGCGCGGTCAGCGGGAGCATGCTGTGCGAACCGTGGGCGTCCGAGTGGCCGGGCGCGCCGTGGTCGTGGTCGTGGCCGTGATCGGCGCCGTGCCCCGAGCCGTGGTGGCCGAAGGGGTTCTCGACCGGCTGGCGCAGCAGCGGGTTGGGGTTGCGGACGCCGATCATGTGCGTCGTGCGCGGGCGCGTGTTGAGGTAGCCCAGCACCGCGTAGGTGCGGGCGTGGTTGCGCATGTAGCGGATGCGGCTGCCGCGGCCGTCGTTGCTCGCCTCGTCGAGGATGTCGCCGAAGACGATCGAGTCAGTCGGGCAGGCCTGCTGGCAGGCGGTCTGCACCAGGCCGTCGGGGATCGGGGCGATCTTGCCGTCGGGGCCCTTGACCGTCAGGTCGCTGAGTTTGGCCTCGATGCGGGCCTCGTTGATCCGCTGGATGCAGAGGCTGCACTTCTCCATCACGCCGCGGGAGCGGATCGTGACGTCCGGGTTCTTCTGGGCCCGGCTGATCTCGTCGAGCCGCTCGCGGAGGCGCGGCGGCACGAGGTTGGGGTTCTTCACCACGCCGCCCAGGACCTTCTCCCCGGCGTAGTGGCCGTTGAACTTGGCCGGGCCGAAGTCGAAGAAGTTGAACCGGCGGACCTTGTACGGGCAGTTGTTGGCGCAGTACCGGGTGCCGATGCACCGGTTGTACGCCATGTAGTTGATCCCCTCGGGCCCGTGCACCGTCGCGTTGACCGGGCAGACCGTTTCGCACGGCGCGTTCTCGCAGTGCACGCACGGCATGGGCTGGTAGACCATCGAGTCCACGTGGTCCGCGTCGGCGCCGGTGAAGTACCGGTCCACGCGGATCCAGTGCATCTCGCGGCCCTTGTTGACCTCGATCTTGCCGACCATCGGGATGTTGTTCTCGGCGTTGCACGCGATGGTGCAGACGCCGCAGCCCGTGCAGGTCGCCAGGTCGATCGACATCCCCCACTGCGGGCCCTTGGAGTAGGTCGAGCCCTTCGCCGCGTCGGCGTACGAATCGTTGAAGGGGTTCTTGTAGATCGAGATGTTCGCAGGCATGTGCGTCATCTCGGCGCCGTCGAGCCGCTCGGCGAAGTTGAGCGTCTTGGACCGGCCGTAGGAGTCCTGCTCCGTGACCGGCGGCTCGTCGCCGTGCTTCTTCCACGCCTGCACGTCGATCTCGCGGATGATCGCGCGTCCCTCGACCGAGCCGTGGGTCTGCGTCGTCGAGATCGGGTAGCGGCGCCGCTCGCGCGTCGAAGGCGCCAGCGTCGCGCCCGACGCGGCGCCCTCGGCGCCGGCCCGCACCTTGAAGACGTTGAAGCCCGTCTCCATGCCGACGCGCCCGCACACCTCGCGGCCCCACCCCATCGGGAGCACCACGGTGTTGTCCGCGATGCCGGGCGTCGCCCAGACGGCGATGTCCATCTCGCGCCCGCCGACGGTGAGCGTCGCGACGACCGCGCCGCGCTCCTTCGCGGTCTCCTTGTCCTGCATCATCCCCAGGGCCCGGGCCGTCGCGGGGCTGACCAGCGCGGCGTTGTCCCAGACGATGCGGGTCGTCGGGTCGGGCAACTCCTGGAGCCACGCGTTGTTCGCCCAGCGCCCGTCGCCCATGTGCGTCGGGACGAAGACGACCTCCAGCGACTGCGCGGTCGGCGCGCCGGGGATCCGCAGCGACGCCGCGGCGGACGCAACCGCGTCGAACCGCACGGCCGGCGTCGCGGGGGCCGCCGTCTCGCCGGCGACGACGCCGTCGTGCAGGGC
>CALAFV010000301.1 GCA_937891445.1 uncultured Phycisphaerales bacterium
CGCCTCGATCTTCTCACGGTCGAGCAGGCGCCGCTCCGCCACCACTCGCCACGCCTCCTCCCGCGTCGCCCGGTCCGTCTCCTCCTGGAACCGCCCCATCTGCGGCAGCGTCCGCTCCTGCCCGCGGAACTGCACCGTCATCGCGCCGCAGATCGTCTGGTACTCCTGCGACAGTTTGTCGATCTCCGTCTCGATCGGCACGTTCTCCTGACGGAAGATCTCCACCCCCGCCCGCATGTCCCGCAGCAGCACCTCGTACCGGTACGGGTCCAACTCCTTCGCGTACGGGCTGCCCACGATCTTCTTGTCCAGTTCGAACCCCGCCTCCTTCAGCCGCGGCAGCACGTGCTCGATGAACGCCAGATACGCGTCCCGGTGCTGCGCATCGTCCGTGTGACACGTCATGTTGATGTACAGCACCGAGTGCGTCTCGCTGACCTTCGCGTCCAGTTCGCTCCGGTCCAGGATCAGTTGCTCCAGCGACCGCTTGCTCGTCACCGCGCGCCCGATCAGTTCCCGGTACAGCGGCTCCAGTTGCTCCCATTTCGAAGCATCCAGTCCCGCCGGAACATAATCAGACGCCCTCACGAACTCGCTCAGCATCGCCGCTGTCCTTTCGCACCGAAAGCAGAGCCCCCCGCCCTTCCCCGACCGCCCCGATTCCCAACTCTACCGTCCCGCCCCCCTTTCTTCATCCCAACCGAGCCCCCCGCGCTCCCCCGCTCGCCCGCACACGATACACATCGCACGCCCGTCCGCACCGCCGGCGATACTCGTCCGTGAGCCGCGCCACCGCGTCCTCCACCGCCCACGGCGCCACCGCGGCCACGATGCACCCGCCAAACCCCGCACCTGTCATCCGCGCCCCGTACACCCCACTTTCCCCAGCCGATGCCCCATCCGTGAGGATCTCCACCATCGCATCCAGTTCGCCGCACGAAACACCAAACTCGTCCCGCAGCGACTCGTGCGACCGCACCATCAGCGTCCCAAACCTCACCACATCCCCCGCCCGCAGCGCCGCCGCGGCCTCCTCCACCCGACGGTTCTCCATCACCACGTGCCGCACCCGCCGCG
>CALAFV010000302.1 GCA_937891445.1 uncultured Phycisphaerales bacterium
CTCCGCCCGTGGCTACAGCCCGCCGCCCCGTTGGAGCGGTTGGATGGCGGGCGCAGTGTGCCGGATGGCGCGTCGTGCTGCGTTGGAGCGCCTGGTGCTGGTGATTCGCGCGAATGCCTCTTGGCGCGTGTCGGCCGCCTGGTGTCTGATGTCTACCGCCCTTCTTCTTTCTCCCCTCGTGCCTGATGCCCAGTCCCTCGTGCCTCCGTTCTACCATTGTTTGTGGCTGACGATCCGGACCGTCCGTTTGTTGATGAAGAGGGTTTTCTGCCCTCGGATGCGCCGCCGGCGTGGGGGTCGGAGACGCGGGAGGAGCGCTTGGCGCGGCTGCTGCGCAAGGCGCGGCAGTTGCCCAATGCGCCCGGCGTGTACCTGATGAAGGACCACAAGGGGGTGGTGGTGTACGTGGGGAAGGCGTCGCGGCTGCCGGACCGGGTCAGTTCGTACTTCGTGCCGTCGGCGGACCTGGGGCCCAAGAAGGCGCCGATGCTCGACGTCGTGCACGACTTCGACGTGCTGGTGTGCGAGGGGGAGTGGGAGGCGCTGCTGGCGGAGAACCGGCTGATCAAGGACATCAAGCCGAAGTTCAACGTGCGGCTGACGGACGACAAGACGTACCCGTACCTGGCCGTGACGCAGCGCGAGGACTACCCGCGCGTGCTGATCACGCGCCAGCCCGCGGACCCGGCGCTCAAGGGCGCGAAGATCTACGGGCCGTTCACGAACGTGGGAGCGCTGCGGGAGGCGATCGAACTGCTCCAGCGGGTCTTCAAGTTCCGCACGTGCAAACTCGACATCGTGGCGGGGGACCCGAAGAACCTGTATTTCCGGCCGTGCCTGCTGTACAACATCGGGCGGTGCACGGCGCCGTGCGCGAGCAAGATCGAGCCCGAGGCGTACCGGGCGGACGTGGACCGCTTCACGCGGTTCCTGGAGAGCAAGCGGTCGGTGATGCTGCGGGAGATGCAGCAGGAGATGGAGGCCGCCAGCCGCGAACTGAACTTCGAGAAGGCGGCGGTGCTGCGCGACCAGATCCGGGCGATCGAGCGGCTGGACCAGCGGGCCAGGGGCGGGACGAAGGAGGGGTGGCAGCCGGAGACCGAGATCACCTACGTGGACCCGCAGAAGGGGCTGGCGGCGCTCCAGAAGGTGCTGGGGGTGGAGCAGCCGATCCGGTGCATCGAGGGGATCGACATCGCGCACCTCCAGGGGGACGAGACGGTCGGGAGCAAGGTGACGTTCATCGACGGGCGCCCGCTCAAGGATGAGTACCGGCGGTACCGGATCCGCAGCGCGAGCAACGACGACTACACGAGCATCCGCGAGGTGGTGAGCCGGCGGTACCGCGAGGCGGGGAGCGGGCAGGAGTTATATCCGGACGTCATTCTGATCGACGGCGGGCTGGGGCAACTGCACGCGGCGCTGGAGGCGTTCGAGCAACTCGACGTCAAGCCGCCGATGGTGATCTCGCTGGCGAAGAAGGAGGAACTGGTGTACGTGCAGGATCGGGCCCAGCCGCTGCGCCTGCCGCGGACCAACGCGGGGCTGCGGCTGCTGCAGGCGATCCGGGATGAGGCGCACCGGTTCGCGCAGCACTATCACCACGTGCTGCGGCGGAAGAGGACGCTGGGGGAGTGAGGGGAGCGGCCGAGGGGGGCCGCGGGAACGAGGGGGGTGGCTGGAGAGGAAGGAACCGGGGCGTCCGCGGGGGTGGTGGGGGGGAGGGGAGGCGGCTGCGATCCTTGCCGCCGGGCAATTGCGGTGGTACGCTCAAGGTTGCGGGGTGCTCGTGGGCTGACGACCCGGGCGGTTCTTCCCCGCAGCCTTCGCCCACAGATAGGGTTTGGTTTGATGCCTCGCACGGCGGCCGGCGCGCACCCGTGGCTGCGTCCGTTTGCCCCGGTTCCCGGGTTTGGGCCGGGTGGCGGTGCGCGCGGGGCCGGCGAGTGCAGAAGGGGGGCGCCGCGGACCGATTCTCGGCGGTCGCCGCGCATCGGATCCGGGCGGGCGGGGCGAACCGGGGGGTTCCACGATGTTGTGGATGCGGACAAACGCGGCGGCGGGCAGGGCCCGGCCGCGGGCGTAGGCGCCTCTTGGGAAGGAGCGATACATGTCAACGTTGCCGCGGATCAAGCCGATGACCCGACGCACCCCCGCCGCGCTTCGCCAGGAGGCGCACGGGCTTGAGGCCTTGGAGCCGCGGCGGCTGCTGACGACCTACCAGTACGCGCCGCTGACGGACGCGCTGGACCTCGACCGGCTGATCCGCGAGGCCCAGGGGCCGGGCGTCGAGGTGCAGGGGTTCGGCGCGAGCGTGGTGGCGCTCGGGGATGTCGATGGGGACGGTGCGGCCGATTTTGCGGTCAGCGCGCCGGGCGTGCGTGGCAGCGGGCTGCACGACGGGTGGACGTCGCCGGAGGGTGGCGGGCGCGTCTTCATCTACTCGGGGCGCACCGCGTCGGTGATCCGCGTGCTGACCGACCAATGGGCGGGGTTCGGCGCGTCGATGGCGAACATCGGGGACGTGAACGGGGACGGGGTGGCGGACCTGGCGGTGGGGTCGCCGATGGCCTCGCCGCAGGAGGGGCCCCTGGCCGGCGCGCCGCGGGTCGGGCGGGTGTGGGTGTACTCCGGGGCGGATGGGGCCGTGATCCGGATGCTCGAGGGGGCGGCGGTGGGGAGCGATTTCGGCTGGGCGGTCGCCGCGGCGGGGGACATCAACGGGGATGGCGTCGGCGATCTGATCGTCGGCGCGCCGGGGGCGGCGGCGAGCGATCCGGGGGCGGCGTTCGTGTACTCGGGCGCCGACTGGTCGGTCCTGCACACGCTCGTGGGCGAGCGGGCGGGGGACCGGTTCGGCTTCGCGGTCGCGGGCGGGATCGACGTGCCGGTTGAGGAGGGGGAGAACGAGGACGACGGCGTGCCGGAGTTCCTGATCGGAGCGCCGGGGCACGACGTTGAGGGCGTGGGCGAGGACGCGGGGCGGGCGTACGCGTTCGACGGGGCGACGGGGAACGTGCGCTTCACGTTTTCGGGGGAGAACGCGGGGGATCGGTTCGGTCACTCCGTGCTGATGGTGGGGAACGCGCGGATCAACCGCGACTTCATTTTCCGGTGGGCGGTCGGCGCGCCGGGGTTCGATGCGCCGGTCTTCGACGACGACTTCCAGCACATCGGGGTGTCGCCGGACGCGGGCCGGGTGTACCGGTTCGCGGCGCGGGGGTTCGTGCCGGCGGGCGATCCGCCGTTCATCTTCGGGGCCAACGAAGGCGCTCGGCTGGGCTCGGAGTTGTTCACCATCGGGGATGTGTCGCGGTTCAACGAGTTTGACGACATGGAAGAGTGGGCCGCGACGGCGCCGGGCGCGGCCGCGCCGGAGGATCGGCTGCGGATCTTCGACGGCAACCCGACGAACGCCTCGGTGTTCCTCGGCGAGGCGCTGGTGGATGGCGCAACGCGGATCACGCTCGGGGGCGATCTGGACGGGGACGGGATCAACGAGGTGATCCTGGTGAATCCGTTGGGGGCGGGAACGGCGAGAGTGCGGCTGGCGCCGGTGATGATCGGGACGGAGCGGCTCCAGGTCGTGGCGGCGAGCGAGAACGGCCGCTACGCGGTGCTTCAGACGATCCGCAACGTCGCGGGGGCGCCGCTGGTGGGGTACCTGTCGGTGGACGGGACGCTCACGCCGCTGCCGCTTGTGCCGGGGTTGATGGCGGGGGACAACATCCTGGCGATCAACGACCTGGGGCTGATCTTCGGGACGACGGAGGCGACGGACCAGGCCACGCTCAGCCCGTTCGGCGCGCTGGACCGGTTCTTCTTCGTGTACAACGGGGAGCGGCGGCTGCTGTCGGAGGTGATCGGGTCGTTCCAGGGCGGGGCGGCGCCCACGACGGTGTCGTTCGTCGCGATGAGCAACACGGGGGACGTGATCTTCAACGCCGGGTCGCCGGCGCAGGGCGGGGCGTGGCTGTACCGCGGCGGGGTGATGCGGTTCCTGTGGGCCGGGGTGGCGAGCGGGGTGAACGACGCGGGCGTGGTGGTGGGGACGACGAACGTGGTGTTCACCGGCAACCCGCCGATCGGGCCGCAGGGGGGGGGGATCGCGATGCGGGCGGACGGGAGCATCGTGCCCCTGCCGCAGTTGCTCAACGCGACGGCGGTGAACGACCGCGGGGAGATCGTGGGGACGTCCGCCGCGACGCGCGGGCTGGCGGTGCTGCACAACGGTGTGCTGACGGACCACGGTCTGCCTGAGGGGGTGGACGGCGCAACGGCGGTGTGGGTCGCGTCGGACATCGACGAGACGGGGCGGATCGTCGCGACGGTGACGTGGTCGGGGAGCACCAACGGGCGGCCGCCGAGCACGAACCCGGCGGGCGAGTACATCTTCGAGCCGGGCGTTGGCCTGCGGCTGCTGCGGGACGCGGTGGAGGGGGACCCGGAGGTGGACCTCCCGTTCGTGCAGACGGGCGTGCGGTGGATCACGGCGCTCAACCGGCTGATTGCGCCCGGCGCGGTGCTGACGCCGCTGGGAGCAACGGAGGCGATCGACCCATCGGGCACGCCGTGGTCGGCGTCGGCGGGTGAGGGTGGGGTGTACGTCGGGGCGGTGAACCAGGACGGGGTCGCGATCGTGCTGCGGCTCAGCGGCGTCGGCATCGAGGTGCAGCGGCTGAGCGGGCCGACGGCTGAGTTCGTGTTCACGGATGAGGTGGTGACGTACACCGATGCGCGCGACGGGCGGGTGTACGCGGTGGCGCGGGTGGGGGTGGACCTCCAGTGGTTCGTGCAGAACGCCGACGGCATCTTCGAGGCGCGCGGCCCGCTGCCGCTGGACGCGGGGGCGCAGTTCGAGGGGCCGCTGACGGTCTTTACCTCGGCGGACGGACGGGCGCACATCGTGGGGCGGCTGGCCAGCGGCGGCGACATTGCGATGGTGTACCAGACCAACGCGCAGGCGCCGGATTCGATCGAGAACTGGCAGTACGCGAACCTGTCGCTGTCGCACTTCCGCGCTCGGGGCCTGGAGGCGCCGGTGATCACCGGGCCGCTGACGTCGTACGCGACGCGCTGGGGCGGGATGAACATCGCGGGCCTGAACGAGGCCGGCGAGATCCAGGTGATCTGGTGGGCGCCGGGGCTGGTGTTCTGGGAGGGGGCGAACCTGAGCGCGATCGCGGGGACGCCGGCGCTGGAGGGGCGCATCGCGGCGATGGTGCTGCCGTGGGACGGGATCACGCTCACGGGTGTGGCGGCGGAGACCGGCGAACTGTGGGCGACGTGGTGGGCGCCGGGGTTCGGCGGCGCGTGGCGGGCCGACAGCCTGAGCGAAGCGGCGGGGAGCGACCTGAAGTTGGACCCGGCGTCGATCACGTCGTACGTCGCGCCGTGGGGCGGGCAGAACATCGCCGGGCGCAACGCGGAGACGGGCGAACTGGTGGTCTACTGGTGGGCGCCGGGGGTGGCGTGGACCGCGGAGCGGATCGCCGTGGAGACGCCGCTGACGACGGGGGCGCTGGTGAGCCTGGTCGATGGGTCGTCGTTCAACATCGTCGTGCGTGCTGCGGAGGTGGCGCCGGAGGAGGGTGGGGACATCCTGCGGCTGCTGTGGCGTCCGGACGGCCTCGGGTGGCGGCTTGAGAACCTGACGGTGCTGGTGGCGGACGTGGCGTGAAGCCGATTGCCGCTGGAGCCGATCCTCTGGATGTTCGAGGATCTGACCGAGAGTGTGACGTAAGGGGGCGGGGGAGGGAGGAGTGGGGGGCGGGCGGCGCCGTGGTGGCCGGGACGGATCGGCCGATGCGTACGAGCGGCGCGGCCTGGAAAGCCCAGCCCATGATGGAGCAGATCATCATGAAGCCGAGCATGACGTCGCTGGTTCGCCGCGTTGGTCGCGGTTCGGGCGCCGGTGCGCGCCGGTTGCATGCCGCGTGTGGGCGGCTGGAGTCGCTGGAGCCGCGCGTGCACCTGGCGGCCTACGCGGGGCAGTCGTTCGCCGACCTGTTCGACCTGCCGGGCGTGCTGCACGAGGTGACGCCGCCGGGGGAGGTCGAGGTGGTCGGGTTTGGTGTCGCCGCGGCGGCGCTGGGGGACGTGGACGGGGATGGGAAGGGAGACTTCGCGATCGCCGCGCCGGGGTTGGCTGGGCAGGGCGATGCGCCGACGATCGCGGGGCGGGTGTTCATCTACTCGGGGGCGACGGGACAACTCATTCGGACGCTGGAGGACGGGTTCGCGGACTTCGGCGTGAGCCTCGCGAACGTGGGGGACATCGACGGCGACGGGCGGCCGGACCTGTTGGTCGGTTCGCCGCTGGCGGATGTCGGTGAAGGGGGCGGGGGGACGCCGGTGGGGGCGGCGTACATCTACTCCGGGGCGACCGGAGAGGTGCTGCGCACGTACAGTTTCGGCGGGAGCGGGGCGGAGTTCGGCCGCGCGGTGGCGCTGCACTGGGCGGGGATGGCGGAGGGGATGACACAGATTCTTGTGGGTGCGCCCGGGGCGGGGCCGCAGGGGGAGGGGCAGGTCTTCGTGATCTCGACGGCGGAGGTGCTCGACCCGACGCCGGGGGCGGAGATCGTCTTTGTGCTGACGGGCGAGGGTGCGGGGGATCGCTTCGGCGCAGCGCTGGCGAGCGTGGGGGATGCCGATGGGGGCGATGGCGCGCCGGAGATCCTGGTCGGTGCGCCGCTGGCCGACGGGGCGACGGAGGGTTCGGGGCGGGCGTATCTGTTCGACGGCCAGACGGGAGCGCTGCGCACGACGCTGAACGGCGAGCGGCCCGGGGACCGCTTCGGCGCCGCGGTCGGCGGGACGAGGCTGGGCGGCGAGGTGGTCCTGCTGGTGGGCGCGCCGGGGTGGGATCTGCCGCTGAGCATGGGAGAGCCGGGCTTCGCCTCGGACGTGGGGATCGTGCGCGCGTTCACGTCTTCGGGCGTCTCGATCGGCGGACGCGACGAGCAGGGGACGGCCGAAGGCGGGCGCATGGGCGAGGCGATCCAGGCGATCGGCGACCTCAACGGGGACGGGGAGATGGACTTCGCGTTCGTCGCGCCGGGCGCTGCGGGGGCGATGAGCCGGATCGTCATCACGCATGGGCCGGGGGGCTTTGTGATGGCGACGGCGGCGGCGCTGCCGGAGGGGCGGCGCGACATGCTCTTTGCCGCGGGGGACATCGACGGCGACGGCGTGGCCGACGTGCTGGCGGTGGGGGCGACGGGGGTGACGGCGCTGTCGGCGCACGTCGTGGCGCCGCCGGCGGACATCACCGGCGCGAGCGAGGACCTGTCGTTTGTCTTCTCGTCGTTCCATGGGGTGCGGCTGGGCGTCCAGCAGAACTATGCCATCATCAACGGCGTCTTCCGCTACCAGTCGCAGATCCCCGGCGTGGGAGCCGACGCGGTGATCGACGCGGCGAGCGGTCCCGGCCTGATCGCGGGGCGCACGGTGGTTCTGGATACCGAGGGAACGCCGACGCCGCGCGACCCGTTCATTGTGCGCGACGGCGTGCGGACGCTGCTGGCGGACGCGGTGGAGCAGATCATCGGAGACGTCACGCCGCAGTGGACGTCGATGCAGGCGGTGCGCGTCACGGCCGACGGGACGATCCTGTGGAACGAGAGCGACGGCACCACGATCGGCGGGCGCGCGTGGATGTTCCGCGACGGCGTGCTGACGCTGCTGTGGAACGGGCGGGTGTCGGACATCAACGCCGCGGGTGTGATCGTGGGGACGCGGCTGGAAGCCACGGCCGGGATGAACTCGTCCGTCGGCGTGCGGCGCAACGTGGACGGGTCGGTGACCGTCCTGAACGGTCTGGCCGGCGCGGGGGCGATCAACGACGCGGGGGCGATCGCGGGGACGGACCTGGCCGGGCGGCTGGTGGTGTGGCGCGAGGGAGAGCAGGTGATCCCGATCGACCTGCCGTCGCCGCTGCTCAATCCGCCGCCGCCGGGGTCATTCTGGGTCGTGGACGACATCGGGCCGAATCTGGAGGTGCTGGCGCGGTTCGATCAGTTCTCGGGTCGCAACCGCGTGCAGACGCAGTACCTCTGGACGCCGCAGGACGGGATTGAAGAGTTCCAGCACGTCGTCTTCGGCCCCGCGGCGCCGGGGCGCGGCGGGCTCATGTTCCTGAGCGACGGCCGGATCGTGACGGTGGCGGGGGTGCTGGAGCCGGTGAGCGAGTCGGTCGTGTGGTCGATCGCGGCCGATTCGATGCTGACGACCGCAGCGTCGGCGGAGCAGACGATCGTCGTGGGGCGGAACACGCTGGGCGACGTGATCCTGCTGCACCGCGGCGCTGGGAGCGACCGGTGGGTGGGGCGGCGTGTTGCGGCGCTGGCCGGCGAGATCACGGACGCGCTGGCGTACACGGACCCGCGCACCGGGCAGATCTACCTGTTCACGATCGGTCAGACGGGCGTGTCGTTCGGCCTGGTGACCGCCGCCGGCCTGTGGCAGGGGTTCGTGCTCGAGAACGCGGCTGCGTCGGGGACGATCACGGACCACGCGGCGGTGTTCTTCACGGCCGATCGGCGCGGCGTGCTGGTGGGGACCGACGCGGCGGGGGATGTGATCATGTACTTCCAGCCGCCGGGCGTCACCAACCCGTCGGTGTGGATCCCGGTGAACCTGACGCGGACGCACATCGAGGCCCGCGGGCAGGAGTTCGTGCCGGTGGCGAGCGACATGACGGGGTTCGCCACGCCGTGGGGAACGGACCACGTCGCGTACCTGGATGCGCAGGGGCAGGTGCAGATTCTGTGGTGGGCACCGGGGGAGACGCTGTGGCGCATCGACCAGTTGACAACGGTCGAGAGCAGCGGCGCGCTGCGCGGCCGGCCGGCGTCGTTCGTGACGCCGTGGAACACGCTGCACATCCACGCGTTCGACGAGGCGGGGCGGACGGTGGCGGTGTGGTGGGCTCCCGGGTTCGGCGGGGAGTGGCGGACGGACCCGCTGGCGCCGGAGGATGCGCCGAAACTGGACCCGAACTCCGCCGCGGCGTTCGCGACACCGTGGTACGCGCTGAACATCTTCGGCGTTGACGCCGAGACGGGCGAGGTGACGGTGTATTGGTGGACGCCGCTGCTGGGCCAGTGGCGCGTGGACCGCGTGATCGCCGCGGGCGCGCCGGAGGGCTTCGTCGCGACGCCGCCGGTGGCCGGGACGGTCTCGCCCGCGGGCGAGCAGAACCTCTTCGTGCGTCAGGAGGACGGCGTGCTGGCGCGGCTCTTCTGGCGGGCGGAGACGGGGTGGCTGTTTGAGAGCGTGACGGCGAGCGCGGCGGGATAAGCAGGGCTCGGAATCGGAGCATGTCGAGAGCGGGAGGCGGCGATGTCGCCTCCCGCTTTTCGTTGGAACCGAAGTTGATGGCCGTGCTTCGGCTGTCCGTGGCCGCTGCGCCTGTGGACGGTGATTGAAGAGGATGGTCGCGTTGCCTCCGAGCCGCTCGCTGACGCTCGCGGTTCGGTTGGTCACATCAGGCGACCGCTTCCATCGCGCCGTCGGCGTCGGCGGCGTCTTCGGCCGGGGTGGGGCGCGTGCTGGGCGCGGAGTCGTCGATGATGAGGGCCTCGATGGTGGGGGCCTCGGCGAGGGGGCGGCCCTGGGCGTCGGTCAGCGGCTTGCCGTCGAGGGTGCGGATGATCTTGACGGGGTGGGCCTTCTCGTGCTCGGCCAGAGCGGCCTCGAGTTGGGCGCGCTTTGCCTCGTCGATCTCGGTCCACTTGCCGCGGCCCTTGCACTTGGGGTAGCGAGAGCAGCCGAGCCAGGGGCCGCGGAGGCCGGAGCGGAGGTTGAGCGGGGAGCCGCAGGTCTTGCAGGGGATATCCGTGACCAGCGGGGGCTGGCTGGGGGCTTTGACCTTGCCCTTCTTATCGACGTTGAGGATCCCTGAGCAGGGGTTCTCCTTGTCACCGTAGCGGGCGCAGCCGAGGAAGACGCCGAAGCGGCCGGTGCGCCGGGTCATCGGGCCGGAGCAGACGGGGCAGGCGACGTTGACGGTCTCGGCCGCGGGGCGCGGGCGGCCCTCGCGGTCAACCGGCGAGGCCCAGGTGCACTGGGGGTAGCGTGAGCAGGAGAGGAAGCGGCCGTTTTTGCCGAAGCGGTAGACGAGCGTGCTGCCGCACTTCTCGCAGCGGTACTCCGGCGGCGCGGGGACGACCTCGGCCTTGGCGTGGGAGAGGTTCTCCAGGGCGTGCTCGAGTTGGTCCTTGAAGGGGCCGTAGAACTCGTGGAGCATCTGCACCCAGTCGAGGTGCTCCTCCTCGACCTGGTCGAGGTGGTGCTCCATCTCGCGGGTGTAGCCGACGTCCATGATGCGCGGGAAGGCCTCGACGAGTTTGTCGGTGACGATCTCGCCCAGGTCCGTGGCGTAGAAGCGCCGGTCGATGTTCTCGACGTACTTGCGCTCCTGGATGACGGAGATGATGGAGGCGTAGGTGCTCGGGCGGCCGATCCCCTCGGCCTCGAGGGTCTTGATGAGGGAGGCCTCGGTGTAGCGCGGCGGGGGGGAGGTGAAGCGCTGGCGCGGCTCGATGGCGAAGGGGGCCAGCGGCTGCTGCTCCTTCAGCGGCGGGAGCGTCTGCTCCTCGGCGGCGGTGGGGACGCCGGTGACCTTGTAGAAGCCGTCGAAGGCCAGCACGCGGCCGGTGGCGCGGAAGGTGAACTCGCCGAAGGGGTTGCCCGGACGCCCGCCGGTGATCAGCACCGCGGTGGAGTCCCATTCGGCGGGGACCATCTGGCAGGCGATGAAGCGGTCCCAGATGAGTTGGTAGAGGCGGAACTGGTCGCTGGTCAGGGCGTTGCGCACGCGCGAGGGGGGGTAGTCGAGGCTCGTGGGGCGGATGGCCTCGTGGGCCTCCTGCGCGGCTTTGTTGCTGGAGGTGAAGAAGTTGGGCTTGGCGGGGAGGTAGCGCGAGCCGAAGGTGCGCTCGATGTACTCGCGGACCATGCTCAGGGCGGCGCCCGAGAGGTGCGTCGAGTCGGTGCGCATGTAGGTGATCAGGCCGACGGGGCCCTCGCCGGGGATGTCCACGCCCTCGTAGAGCTGCTGCGCGGCCCGCATCGTCCGCTGGGCGCCGAAGCCCAGGCGGCTGGAGGCAGCCTGCTGCATCGTGCTGGTGATAAACGGGGCCGGGGGGCGGACCGTCGTGCGCTTGGTCTCGATGCCGGTGACGCGGTAGGGGACGGTGGGATCGACGCGGCCGGTGATGGCGCGGAGGAAGCGCGCGGGGCCCTTGGCGTCCTCGTCGAGGGTGACCTCGTCGTGAACCTGCGCCAGCCCGGCGGCCTCGGCGATCTTCGCGAGGCGCGCGGTCAGGTCGTCCTTCTCGTTCAGGCCGGGGATCGGCTTGGCGGGGTCGCGGCGGACGTCGAACTTCTCGCCGCCGATCTCGACCAGTTCGGCGCGGATGCCGCCGTGCTCGGCGAGCCAGGCGTTGAGGGCCTTCTGGGTTGGGGGGTTGCCCTTCTCGTCGCGCTGCTCGAGAGCGCGGGCCCAGGCATCGGCGAGGCCGGCGGCCTTGCTCGTGTCGGGGGTGAAGTTGGCGAGGACCTGCCAGTACTCCTCGGGGACGAAGGCGCGGATCTCGCGCTCGCGCTCGACGATCAGGCGGACGGCGACGCTCTGGACGCGTCCGGCGGAGAGGCCGCGGGCGACCTTCTTCCAGAGCATCGGCGAGACCTGGTAGCCGACGATGCGGTCGAGGATCCGCCGCGCCTGCTGCGCGTTGACCCGGTCCATGTCGATCGGGTGCGGGTTGGCGAAGGCGCGCTGGATTTCGTCGCGGGTGATGGCCGCGAAGATGACGCGCTTGGCCTTGGCGGGGTCGATGCCGAGTTCCTCGGCCAGGTGCCAGGCGATGGCCTCGCCCTCGCGGTCAAGGTCGGTGGCGAACCAGACCTCGGCGGCCTGCTTGGCGGCCTTCTTCAGTTCGTTGATCGTCTTGGCCTTGCCGGGGAGGACCTCGTAGGTGGGGCGGAAGTTGTGGGCCAGGTCCACGCCGGGGACGGGGGACTTGTCGCCCTTGGGGTTCTTGCTCGGCAGGTCGCGGATGTGGCCGACGGAGGCCATCACCACGTAGCCGGGGCCGAGGTACTTATTGATGGTTTTGGCCTTGGAGGGGGACTCGACGATGACGAGGTGCTTGCCCGCCACCGATCGGCCGCCGCCGGTTGCGCCGGAGGAGCGGCCGGAGCGAGCGGCGCGGCCGGCGGGAGCGTCGCCGTTGCTCGCCGCCTTGGGCGTCTTGGTTCCCGTCCCTCCCTTGCGTGCTGTATTGGTGCTTCGTGCCATGAGATTGGTGCGCCCTTCGGCCGCGGATTATACGAACCAAAACCTACTTTGGGCGGATCGCCCGGCCCCCTCGGGCCTCGGAGACCCCTCTCCCCTACGGGGGACGACCGGGATCGGTAGATAGGCCCTCCGGATCTGTCAAGCGACAGGCCGGGCGGGGGTGTTCCCTCTGTCGGCTGGCGGGGGTGGCGGGCTGAACCGGGCCTGGGGGGTGGCGACCGGGTCAGGGGGCGGGGGTT
>CALAFV010000303.1 GCA_937891445.1 uncultured Phycisphaerales bacterium
TTCGCGGGCAAGCGCGAGCAGGCGCGAGCGAACCTGTGGCGCGACCTCACCCAGGTGGTCCTCGGCGCTCCGTGCTTCTCGCCCTTCATCTCTCGCGCGCTCGGCGAGGTCGTGAGCATCTACGCGCCCCACGATTTTGAGAGGATGTTCGAGCGCTGGAACCGAGGCGTGCTCTCCGAGGACGACATGGCGACCTTCGAGATCAAGCCGAAGGAGTCCACCC
This sequence comes from uncultured Phycisphaerales bacterium, assembly GCA_937891445.1. Lineage (GTDB taxonomy): Bacteria > Planctomycetota > Phycisphaerae > Phycisphaerales > UBA1924 > CALAFV01. The sequence goes on from CALAFV010000303.1 coordinate 224, forward strand.
TCATGGCCGCCCGTGGCCCGGCCGCCTTCATGGAGATGTTCGACGAGTTCGCCCACGTGGTGGCCTCCGGCGCGAACCGCTCCGCCGAGGAACTGTGGAACTCGGCCACCCCCGCCCTCGACCAGTTCGGGCTGTGGGCGTTCATCTACGAGCCCTCCAGCCCGTGGCAGCGCACGGGGCAGTTCTACTCGAACTACCTGCGCTCGATCGAGCGGGACGAGGACGGCAAGATCTCCTACCCCGAGACGCTCATGTTCCAACTGGCCTCGTGGGACATCTACAAGGACTGGGAGGTCTCCAACCTCCTGCTCTCCTCTCCCGGCGGCCTGCGGATGCCCACCCTGCGCAACGCGATCCAGGTCTACGACGAGAAGATGCAGCGCCTGGAGAAGGCCAACCCCGAGACCTTCGCTGTCGAGCGCCGCTCGAAGTTCGCCACCGTCATGGACGCCTACCTCAACGAGGAGAAGGTCAAGGCGATCTGGGCCCCCTACAAGGGGCAGGAACTCCAGCAGCAGACCGTCGGCCACCTCGACACCACCTATCGGGCCCACGGCGACCCCTCCAAGGCCAACGCGGGCTTCGGCTACTGCATCGGGCACGTGGACGAGATCGACGAGCGCGGGCTGCCTCACGTGGTGCTCGACAAGATCCACGCCTGGCTCCCCCAGGACTTCCCCGACAACACCATCGACTACCAGGCGGTGGGCGAGGACATCAAGCAGGACCTGCGCAACTTCATGCCAGCCGAACTGACCTTCGACCAGTTCTCCTCGGTGGCGACCATCCAGGACCTCAACCGCTTCGTCATCTCCGCGAAGTTGCCCAAGCGCACCACGATCTACGAGCGCACCGCCACGGCCGCCCTCAACTGGAAGACCTACGAGGTCTTCAAGACCGCCGTCAACCTCGGGCTCGTGCACGGGCCCTACTTCGAGTTGGCCGACATGGAACTGCGCTTCCTCCAGGAGAAGGGCAACAAGGTCGAGCACCCCACCATCGGGCCGGTCCAGACCAAGGACGTCGCCGACGCCATCGCGATCGTCGTCTACGAACTGATCGGCCAGCGCATCCTGGCCTACGTCGAGCAACTTGGCGGGCTCGCCCTGCGCGCCGCCGCCCCCGGGGGCATCGACCCCCAGCGCCAGATACGCACCGAGGAGGCGCTCTCGCAGATGTCCAGCATCGCGCGCGCTCGCGGGGTGCGTCCCCAGTCCGGCGGGCTGTCCGGCTCGCTCGGCCGACGTCGTCCTGGGCGGCACTGACCTGCCCTGCTCCCCGAATCGACTCACGAAGGGGTGAGATGAGCGATCCCACGGAGTTCTACCTTCCTAGCGCCACCCGCCTGAGCGGGGCCGAGTTCGAGGCGCTGTGTGAGCGCGTGCTCACTGCCGAGATCGGGAAGGTCAAGGTCGAGTTCGATCTGCTGTACGCGGGCGGCAACACCGCCGAGGCGGAGTGGATTGCCGAGGCCCAGGTCGCGTACATCGGATGGAGCGTTGCCGGGCTCAACGACATCGTCGCGCTGCACGAGTGCGCGCACGTCATCGCTCAGTACCGGGGGCTCGATGAGGGCGCTGACGGCCACAGTCCCGCGTGGGGCGGCATCTTCGAGGCGCTGCTGCGCAAGTACTCCCGGCTGAACTTCGTCGGAGCGGCTGAGACCGTGACGCTCTACCACGGCACGCTCGCCAAGAACCTCTCCTCGATCCAGGCCGAGGGGCTGCACGCCCCCGCCGGGGTCAACCCCCTCACCTGGTACATGCTGACCACCAGCCGCGAGCAGGCCGCCTCCTACACCGGCGGCCAGCCGGACTCCGTGGTGCTGGAGTACCGGGTCCCCAGGACCTTCACCGAGCGCGGTCCTGAGCGCATGCTGTTCGGCACCCCGCACGACGTCTACGGCGTCCAGGCCATGGCCTACGCCATCAAGGGCTCACTGGGCTCGCAGTACCTGGTGGGCGTCCACCCGTTGCCGCGCACCGCTGCTGTTCGGTGGAAGCCGGACACCGACCCGGCCTGGGAGCGCATCGACACCCCCGGCGGTGAGCGCTACCGCCGTCGGGAGACCGAGGGTGGCCTGCACCCCGAGGTGACCAAGACCCGAGGGTCCCGACTCGTCTCCCTGCGAGCGACAGGCAGCGCATCACTACAGATCCGTGAGATGACCCCTCGCGAGGTCGACGCCATCGCGTTCTTCGAGGGGCGCACGGGCCCGCTGCGGGGCGTGCAGACCGACGGTGCCGACGGGGCGTGCTGGCTGCTCTGGTACGCCGAGGGGCACCCCGAGCACGAGGTCGGCGAGATCGCCACCGTCTACGTCACCCCCTCACAGCGCCGCCAGGGGCTCGCCACGCAGATGCTCGCCAAGGCCCGCGAGATCGAGCCCCGCGTGCACCACTCGACGAACCTCTCCGCCGACGGCGAGGCCTGGAGCCAGCGCGTGGCGTCGAGCCCCGTTCGCATGTACCACGCATCCCCTTCCTCCCTGCAGGTCGGCACTCTGCTGCACCCCGAGCCGGACGCTCGCTTCCCCCAGGCCAATCCGGAGAGGGTCTACTTCACCCCCGACCCATGGGTGGCGATCGGGCACCACGGAGGCATCACGGCCTTCTTGGACGGACGCGCGCACCTGTACGAGGTCGATCCGATCGGCACCGTCGAGGACGACCCCGAGGCCGTTCAGGTGGGCAAGCGGGGGCAGTCCTACATGGCCCCCGGTGCTCGCATCGTGCGTGAGATCACCCCTGCGTCGGCGGACCTCCATCAGGTGCTTGCACAGCGCACCGCGATGCCCTCGTGGCGAGATCGGGGCGCGCACCCCGAGGCCGACGTCGTCGTCGCCCCCGACGTCGGGCGCTCCAGCCGCAACCTCTACGCCGTCTACCTGAACGGCCAGATGGAGGGCCGCTTCCCGCGCCTGGACCAGGCCAAGGCCTTCGTCGAGCAGATCTTCGGCCCCGTCGCCTGGGAGCGCGTCAAGGGCGACCCCGAGCCCCACCACGACTCCACGTGGGGCATGACGACCGAGTTCAACGACGCGCCCTACTACTGGATCGTCCGCAAGGCCCCGCGCCTGCACGCCGCCGCCTTGGAGACCACCGACCACCCCTTCGCCCAGCGGGGCAACGGCACCCACATCTCGCGCACGCAGATCGGTACCGTGCCGACGTCGGCGATCGCGCACCTGCCGGGCGTCAACGGGGAGGTTCCCGGCCAGCACGCTCGGCGCTTCGGCCAGGAGTGGGAGGACTTCAAGGCCGACATCAAGGCCAACGGCATCCGCAACCCGATCTCGGTCTGGGTCGAGTGGGACGAGGGCGTGCGCATCGCCGAGGGCAACCACCGCCGCGACGCCGCCGTCGAACTCGGGCTGCTCGAAGTGCCGGTGCAGGTGACCTACTACGGGCTCGCCGAGGAGCGCTGGAAGGTCGCTGGGCTCAAGGCGCAGGCCCTGTCCTACTTCGGGAAGCCTGTGGGGCTCGCCGAGGTGCGGGCTGACGACGTCACGACGACGAGGGTCGTGGCCGCCTTCATCGCCACCCCCGACGAAGGCTCGTGGGTCGGGTCACCCATCGGCCTGCTCACCTGGGACCGCTCGACGAAGACGATCGAACTCGTCTGGGTCCAGGAGAGAATGCGCCGCAAGGGGCTCGCGACCTCGATGCTCCAGTACGCGCGCACCATCGAGCCGGGCATCAAGCACTCGACCGACCGGTCACCCTCGGGCTCCGCATGGGCGAACGCCGTCGGCGGAGAGGTGCCCGAGCGCACAAGGGCCCGCACGGACGCCGAGACCAACGCCGATGGGGCGAGGTTGGCCGTCGCCCTCCACGGCTTCGGGCCCGAGGACGTCGTCGGCCGCATGGTCGCCGCCGGGCTCCGCGCGACGGCGGGGCACCAGGTGCAGCACCAGGACGGCACGCCGCTGGACTACCGAGGCAAGTTCCGGGGCAGGGCACAGAGGCTCTTCATCGTCGAGCCCGGCTACGAGGGCGGCCCGTCGAACGCGAACTGGAGCGGCACCCCTGACGACGTCGTGGCCTACCTCGACTACTTCGAGACCGGCGACTCGATCTACATCGGCTTCATGACCACGCGCCGCGACCGGCTGC
>CALAFV010000304.1 GCA_937891445.1 uncultured Phycisphaerales bacterium
GGCAAGTACGTCGGCAAGCCGGAGAACTGGGACCGGGCCGAGCAGGCCTGCCGCGAGGCGGCCGCGTCGCTGGGCGTGAAGTTCACCGAGGAGCCCGGCGAGGCCGCGTTCTACGGGCCGAAGATCGACTTCGTCGTCAAGGACGTCATCGGCCGCGAGTGGCAGCTCGGCACCGTGCAGGTCGACTACAACCTGCCGGAGCGCTTCGACCTCTCCTACATCGGGCCGGACAACAAGCCGCACCGCCCGGTGATGATCCACCGCGCCCCGTTCGGCTCCATGGAGCGCTTCTGCGGCGTGCTCATCGAGCACTTCGCGGGCGCCTTCCCCCTCTGGCTCGCGCCCGAGCAGGTCCGCGTCCTCCCGATCTCCGAGAAGTCGAACGACTACGCGAGGGAGGTCGAGGCCGCCCTGAAGGCCGCGGACTTCCGCGCGACGGCCGACCTCTCCGACGCCCGCGTCCAGGGCAAGATCAAGAACGGCGCCGAGCTGAAGATCCCCTACCTCGCCGTCGTCGGCCCCCGCGACGCCGAGAACCGCACCGTCTCGATCCGCGCCTTCGGCGAGGCCAAGGACCTCGGCGCCATGCCCCTCGACGCCTTCCTCACGAAGCTCGCCGAGGAGCGCGACACCAAGGGCAAGGCGAGCGTCAGGGCGGCCCTGTCCGCCTGAGTTGGCCCGAGGCGGTGGCCACAGGCGAACCGGACACGCCCACGCGATGGTCGTTCCAGCAACCCCGGGGCGGACCGCGTCGCGTGCAAGCCCGAGCGGCCCGAAGCGCAGCCCCCTCACTTTCCTCTCGCGCCCGCCCCTGTCGCCGCCGAGGCCAGCGAATGCTCCCGATCTGGGGTTGAGATGAGCAGACGACACGCACGCAGCGCATCCGGAAGGCCGCTCCCGATCGCCCTATGGGTCGCCCCGGCCGCCACCACCACCGCCCCGATCGCCGCCGGCGCCGCCTGCACCGCCGCCGGAAATCACGGCCCTCGCCTCTGGATCGCCGTCGGCGCGGCCGTGCTGGGCCTGCTGCTGGTCTTCGCGGCCCTGGCCCTGTTCAGCCAGATCGTTTATGTGATCGCCGGCCGCCGATCGGCTGCCCGCGGCCTCACATTCGGGCTCACCGCGATCCCCACCGCGGTGCTCGTCGTCGGCTTCCTCGTCTGGGCACCCGCCCGGCTCGGGCGGCCGGACGGCCGCGGCGTCGGCCTGCCGGAGCACCGTCTGCGGGACCTCGCCCGAGCCGCGCAGAATCCGGCGGCGACGCTCCGGGCGAGCGCCGAGCATGAACTCGCCAAGGCCGCGGCGAAGGCGCAGGCGCTGCGGCACGCACGCGAGGATTATCAACGAACGCTGGAGGCCTTCCTCGACCTCGGCGGGATCGACGCCGGCACGCTGTCGACGCTGAAGGAGATCGAGCACCGCCGCGCGGCCCTCCGGCGGTGCATGGACGCCCGTGAACGCTACGACGCGTTGCGGCTCCCTGAACGGGAGCCGCCGCTCCGCCCTGGAAACCTCGCCGCGATCCGGGCGACGTGGAGGGAGACGCGCGAGGTGAACCGCCGGCTCGAGGCGTCGATGCACGAGGTCCTCGACCTCATGGAACAGAGCCTCGGACGCCGGCGGGTCCGGCCCGACGGCTCCGTCGTGTTCGACTCGCCGGAGGCCGCGAGCCGCTACGAGCGCCTCCTCGACGACATCGGAACGCACGAGGCCCGGCTGACTGAACTCTCGGCGGAACTCCTGGCGCTGCGCACGGCCAACTGAACTTCGCCCACGGCCGGACCACGCCCCGCCCGAATGCGCCCTTCAAGGCGCGACCGCCTGCCCCCACCATTCATCGTCATCGCCCGGATCTTGCACCCGCCGGTTTCCTGCACGCCTCCAGCGTGTAGAGCGATCGACACGCCCGCGTCATCGCCCGCGGCGATCCTGCGCCTTCCAGCCCGGCAAGAACGCCGACGACTCCGCACCGTGGGCACTCGGGCGACGCCACCTCGTGCCGCTCGCACTCCATGGCCGCTGATGGCGTCTCCCCAGCCTACCTTCCGATCCACCCGGCGCCTGGAACGTCGATCGCTACCCAAGCCCGATCACCGACGCCCACACCGCGCCAACTGCCAGCGACACCGCAACCACCAACGCCAGCACCATCGTTGTCATGCCCGCGCGAGGCAACCGCAGGTACCGCGACGAAGCCGACCACCACCACCACGCCAGCCACGCGAACCCGAGAAGGGCGGGCCAGGGCCAGTCGTACACCCCCAACCACCAGTCGCAGACTGGCTCCAGCAGGCCGCCGAACACCGGGCGCACTGCTCCGGCGTGTGATCCCCAAACTATGTAGCCAGCGGCGACCTCTTCCACCGTGTCCATTAGGGCGGGCGCCGACATGGCCAGCACGAAGCCCGGCAGCCCCTGCAGCATGATCCGGAGCAGGTGCCGCCGTAGCACGCGAAGCCTCCTCATCGTCACCGGCAGAAGCAGGAACGCGGCGAGGAACAACACGGGGAGCGCGGCCATGATCGCCGGTTCGACCCAGCCCGGCATCGGCCACTGCTCCCACCACCACCCCTCAAAGATCAGCCCGTACCGCGCCGGGGGAATCAGGTCCTCCCAGTACAACACCTGCTCCCGGAGCGCCCGTGGCTTCTGCTGATTCGCGGCAAAGCGAATCACCGCCGACGCACCGGCAACGGCGCACATCGCAAGACACGCCCCGACGGCCGCGGAACTCATCGCCCGTAGCAAAGCCACTCGCATCGGAAGGCGCACGCTCCGCCAGAACCAGCGCGGCAGCAAGGTCCGCACCGGCGTCACAACGAAGCTCCACCACCCGCAATGAGCCGACTCCGCGAACCAGCGCGGCGCCGCGAACCGCGGCGACACGATCTCCCGCCACTCCACCTCCAGCCCGCACTCGCTGCACCGCCCGTGCAGCGGGCACGCCTGCCGCCACGTCGCCACCTCGCCCGACTGGTCGTACCCGCACCGCGGGCACTCCGGCCGTTCCACCGCGTGCGCGCCCGTCTCCTCCGTCGCGTGCCCCATCGCCCCAGCCTACCGGTCGGCGTCGC